>NZ_LT703006.1:300000-399180 GCF_900149695.1 Anderseniella sp. Alg231-50
TGCGAAAATCGTCTGCCTGCCGGCGGGAAAACGCGTCTATCCGCATATCGACCGCGGCGAGTATTACCGTGTCCGCAACCGCTATCACCTTGTCCTGCAATCCGCCACAGGCTCATGGCTGAAGGCCGAGGATGAAGAAGTACGGATGAAACAGGGCGAGCTGTGGTGGTTTGACAATGACCAGATGCACGAGGCTTTCAACGATGGCGACCAGGATCGCATTCACATGATCTTTGACATGCTCCCGGCCAAACGTGCTCAAGAGGTCTTCGGCACCGCGGCCTGAGTCCCGGAAAGGACAAACCCCATGTTAAACGCTGCTCCCGCCACGCAGCTATCGGCGCGTACATTCTTGCTGACGCACCGGTCGGCGAAAGGTGATGACGATCTTTCCTGCTGGCTTGCGTTGCCCGATACGATTTCAGACGCCTTACCGCCCCTGGTTGCGGTTCACGGTATCCGCCGCGAAGCCGATGCCCAGGCGGAGTTTTTTGGCGAACGGGCAACCGCACTGGGCCGCCCCGTCATTGCTCCCCTGTTTGAAAGGGAGCGCTGGCCGCGTTATCAGCAGGCTGTCCGCCGCGGCCGTGCCGATCTGGCGCTGCTGCGGCTGATGACAGAGCTTCAGGACACCGGGCTCTGGCGAACAAAAAAGTTCGACCTGTTCGGGTTTTCCGGCGGCGCACAATTCGCCCATCGCTTTGCCATGCTGCACCCGGCCGTCATATCGCGCCTGATCATCTCGTCCGCAGGCTGGTATACGTTTCCCGACGATGCCGCCTTCCCATACGGACTGGCACCGCGTCCCGGACGTTCTGCCAGCTGGGCCCCCCGCCTGACGGCCCAACTCGACCAGTTTCTGGCCTTGCCCATGCATGTCTGCGTGGGTGCACAGGACAACACGCCCGACCGCAATACGAGGTCCGGCCCGGATATCAACGCTCAGCAGGGCCTGCACCGGCGGGCCCGCGCTATCCGCTGGGCCGAGACGGTTCGCTCGGCGGCACAGGCACGAAACATACGCCCCTCGATAGAATTTGTGGCGCTGCCGTCGTGCGGCCACAACTTTCGCAACTGCATCACCCGCGGCGGGCTCGACACGATCGTCGTGCCTGACCGGGCAATGCTCACCCAGGTCAAAACCTGCAGTGGCAATTGCGGACAATGTTCAATGGCGGACGCAGCTGAGGAAGGATCGATCATATGAGTGCCCTGCCCCCCATCACCGGTGAAGCCAGATGGCGCGGTATCTCGCTCGTTGTAGCACTGGCGCTTGGCCAGGCGGCAGCGGCAGGTATCGCTGCTTTCGCCACCCGTGACGTGTTCGCTGCGTTTCGCGATGCATCCACCGCTCTGCCTGTCCTCGCGCTCGGCCTGGTTGCCTCGGCCGGAATCGCCATTGCCCTGTTGCGCTTCGGCGAGCGGGTGGTCGCAGAACAAGTAGGCCAGAACTACGCCGCATCTTTGCGGCTCAAACTGTTCAGGCACATGACCCGTGTGTCGGCCCGTGATCTGTCTGAACGCCGCAGCGGGGCGTTGTCACTGCGCTTTGTCGGTGACCTGGCCGCGGTGCGCGGATGGGTCAGTCTCGGCCTTGCCCGCATGATTTCCTCGCTCATCGTCCTGCCGGCGGCAACCGGCGCCCTGTTCTTGATGAATCCGGATTTAGGCATTGCCGCAGGTATACCAATCGCAATTGGCTTGACAGTGCTTGTTCTTGCCGGGCCACGGCTGGGACCTGCGCACAAGCGGCTGCGGTCGCGCCGCGCACGGCTTGCCGCAGATATGAGTGAACGCATTCCGCATGCGCCGGAACTTCGCCTGCTGGGCCGGGTGCGTACCGAAACACGACAGATGGAGGACAAGACCGAAAAGCTGATCGACGCGGCGCTGGAACGCGCCCGTGGCGCGGCACTGTTGCGCGCCATACCGGATGCGGTATCGGGAGTTGCGGCTGCCAGTGTCTTCCTGGTGGCCCTGCACAGCGGCGCACCGGGCGCAGAGGCGGCAGGCGCACTGGCGGCCGTCGGGCTGATGGTCCAGCCAATGCGGGATCTTGCGGGTGTCTGGGACCGTCACCGGGCCTGGCGTGTCGCACGCGACAAGTGTGCTGCGCTTCTTGCCGTTCCCAAGCTAGTCGGCAAAGACCAGGCTGACAGGCAACCTTTGGCAAACCAGGCCCAGCGCTTGCGCTTTGAAGCGGTGACCTCCGGCGCCTTGTCCAATTTCAGCGTGACCGCAGAACCGGGACGCAGGATCGCAGTGATCGGACCAAATGGTGCGGGCAAGTCAACGCTGCTCAGCCTCGCGGCCGGACTGGAACTGCCCGCATCGGGCAACGTTACGGTTGGTGGCCTTATGGCCACCGGCCTGACCGCCCGCGAACGCCGCAGGCTGATCGCTCTTGTTGGAACAAGGTCGCCAATCCTGGCCGGTTCCATGCGCCGTGCCCTGACCATGGGATCCGACGACAGGCCGGATGATGCCGCCATTGTGGCCCAGGCACAGGCATTCGGACTGGCACAGGTTCTGGACCGCATCGGCGGGCTGGATGGCAAGGTATCGGAGGCCGGGCGCAATCTTTCGGCAGGCGAGATACGCCGCGTGTTGCTGACCCGCGCGGCGCTGTCTCGACCGGGTCTGCTGCTGCTGGACGAACCCGATGATGCACTGGACCAGGACGGCCCCGGTCTTGTTGACCAGTTGATCCGCGAGTGCGGTGCGACGACGCTGGTTGTGACCCACAACCTGGAAATTGCTGCCTCCATGGACGAGGTCTGGGTGGTCGAGGACGGTGACCTGGTCGAGGTCGGCGAACCGGATGACGGCATTGTCACCCGGTTCGTTCAGCGCCAGGACATCATCGACCGTGTAGTCGCGGCCATGCCTGCCTGATACTGCCTGACGCAGGTCCTGCTATTGACCTCCATCAATCTGTGCTCATGACAACGCTGCCATAATAAGGCTTTCTCAACTCAACGGAGCCCGCCCGGTGGACAGCTACAAGACTATTCTCATCATTTTCCGCTCACCCCAACAGGCGGAGCATTTGTGCCTGCTCGCCGACGGCCTGGCCAGCATTTGGCAATCCCACGTGCTGGGTTTTCACGCCAGGCCCGGTGTTTCCGTCAATGTGGGCCTGCGAGGCAGTGAACTGAAGGAATGGCTCGACGCCAAGCGCAGGTTCATCAATGAACAGGAAGCGAACACAAAAGCCATCTTCGAGCATTACGCATCACAGTCCGGGCAAAACTGGCAATGGCGAACCTTGGATGCCGACCTGATGTCGGGTGGTGATACGGCGTTGGATCTGGCCAAGTGTGCGGACCTCGTGCTGATCAACCGGCTGGAGCACGGCTCCACTCTCATGAACCCTGACATGACCCTGGAACAACTGATGTTCGAAACCGGCCGACCGGTGATAGTCGTGCCGCAAAACTACAGTGGCCGGAAAACAGGACAGCGGATTGTTATCGCCTGGAACGGAACTCGCGAAGCCTCACGCGCGGCCTTCGACGCCCTGCCACTGGTGTCAAATACATCATCTGACTGTGTTCGCCTGGTCTGTCCGCCGGTGCCTGAAAACAGCTCCCGGCAACTGCCGCAGGGTGCTGATCTGGCCGAGGCACTTGCCCGTCACGGTGTCGAACCGGAGATCAAACCGTTGCCGGGCCGGCATGCCGACGCTGGCGCGGAGATACTGGCGGAATGTGAGGAATTCGACGCTGACCTGCTGGCCATGGGTGCCTACGGACATTCACGCCTCAGGGAATATGTTTTCGGCGGCGCCACCGAGACAATTCTGAACGATGCAAGCATACCTGTCCTGCTGTCGCGTTAGGCAATGGTGCGGTCAACCGGTTGATCCTGATCATGGACGCAACTGACCTGCGCCAGCAAAATGAAACCCATAGTGAAACAATCTGGGAGACCGGGCATGAAATTCAACTTCACACTGGCCGGCATCGCACTGGCAGCGGCAGTCGCCGTTATGCCTGCAAGCGTGTCGGGCAGCGAACCAGCAAGCACCATAAAAACCGTCACCGGCGATTTTGACGAAGTGTTCGGAGATTTGCAGGACGCCGTCATCAACCGTGGTCTGGTCATCGACTATGTCGGCGACGTGGGAAAAATGCTGGAGCGCACGGCAGAAGCAGCCAAGGGGACGGCCTCCGCTGTACCATATCTGAATGCACGCTACCTGCAATTCTGTTCAGCGGTCCTCACCCACGAGGCGACAGACGCCGATGTGCGCAACCTCGCCATGTGCCCATACGTTGTATTCGCATACGAGACACAGGCCGAGCCCGGCAGGATATCGGTGGGATACCGGCAGGTCACCTTGTCACCCACTGCCAAATCGCAAACCGCCCAGGCCAAGGTTCACGGTCTTCTTGAGGCAGTCGTAAGCGAAGCAGCCGGCGCAAACCCGTAAGAGAGGTTCGTCATGACGCAAGCTTATCGCCGTACCATCGATCACGGCCTGCACACCACCAACGAGTGGGCACACCATATGCGGAGACCGTATGAGTGCGAGCACCGTACCTGACAATCGAGTTGTCATCAGAGGCGTAGCGCAAACACCAGGACGGCAGCCACCAACGCTGCATTGGTTACCCAGAACGCTGCCATAACCCGCGCATGCTGCGTCATCCCTGTGCCTCCCTAGTCATAGTAAAACCGCTCAGACACTATCTGGTGCGCCGGCACGCCGCGCGCGATGAGTGCCTTTTCAACGACATCAAGCATGGCTGACGGACCACACACCAGATAGAGCCAATGTGAAGCGTCTTCAAAACCAAACACGTCGTCGAGCATGGCCCGGTCAATCATGCCCGTGAGACCGCTCCATCCCGGTTCCGGTTCGGACAGCACAAACCTGACATCGCAATTGTCTTTGCCGGCCAGCAGCCTCAGTTCGTCTTTGTAGACAATCTGGTCAACCAGGCGGTTGCCGTAGAGAAGTACCAGCGGCCGCGGGTCGCTGTCCTTGTCAAGTTGCCGGGCAATACTGAGCAACGGCACCACACCGACGCCACCTGCAATCAGTGCAATACCGGTACCGGTTCGCCCTTTCAGGGTCAGATTGCCGTGCGGACCATCCAGAAAGGCCGTGGTTCCCGGTGACACCTCGCCTATCCGGCTGGTGAAATCCCCGGCCTGCTTGATGACAAACTGGATGCCGCTGTCATTGCCGGGAGCCGAACTGATCGAAAACGGGTTTTCATGCAGCGAGAACGGGCTGTGTCCCAGGTTCAACCAGACGAACTGACCGGCCTCGAACTCAAGCTCGTTGCCGCGTCGGGCCTTGATGGTCAGTTCCCAGGTTCGCCGGGCAATCTTCTGGACCGACGTCACCAGGTACGGACGGGACGCCTCCTTCAGCGGCACGATGACATAGCTGTACAATAGTGAGCCCAATGCGAGTGCCAGAAGCACGACCCAGAAACCTGCCAGCAGCGGATCGGAACTGTAGCGCCCGGCATTGAGGGTGTGATGCATGGCCATCGCAGCGATCAGGACCGCCCCGACTCCGTGCATCAATCGCCATGTTTCATAGCGGTACGGCAGCTGGTCGCGAAGTACGGCAGTCAGGACGAGGACAGGCAATAAAATCCAGCCAGCCAGGCCGCTGGCAAGTGATCCGATGCCCAGCCCGAGCGTAAGCTGGCGTGACACGTCCCAGGGCACGGGAAACGTCAGGAACGGTGTCTGGTACAAAAATGGATGGATCAGGATAAACACCAGCGCTGTGCGCGCCAGAAGCTGGTGCAAGCGCATGGTTACATCCATGCCGATCCGCGCCGATATCACCTTGAAACGCCCGGACAGAACAAACTCGACCAGCAGGATCGCAAATGCGGTCATGGCGAGACCGGATGAAATCTCATCCCAGAACGGGCGCAATGCACGGCCCTGCAGGATGCTTAGCACCAGCGGTGTCAGCGTAACGATCAGGTAGCCCGCAATCAGGACCGACGCATGCATGTTTGTTCCTCGTGCAGGACCGCCCGCGTTATGCGGCCTATCTCATCACCAGCACGGAGCACTGGGCATGGCGCACAACCCGCGCCGCGGTAGAGCCGAGAAAATAGTCCTGTAAACCGGGCTTGTGCGAGCCGATAATGATAAGATCAGCCCCGCATTCATCGGCCGAGGTCAGGATCGTCGGCCCCGGCTTGCCGGCCCTGACTTCCGCATCCGCCTTGATACCAGCGGCGGTGACGAGCCCTTCCAGCGTTTGCCTTGCGGTTTTCATTGCAGTCTTGATCACTTCATTGGGCACCTCAGCCGCTACAAATGCCGGTATATCAACCGTCACATTCAGCAGGCGTATCCTGGTGTCTTCGCCGGCCAGTTTCTGGGCCACATCTATCATCATCCTGCCTCTTTCCATTTCGGACAGGTCAATCGGCAACAGTATGGATTTGTACATTTTCGTCTCCCTTCAGACATTGCAATTCAGGCTCAAGGCTCACATCGGCTGGCTGTCACATCCAGTCCTCGTCATGCACCATTATTTCAACGGGTCCGTCCGGTTCGGTACGGCCTTCAGCATGTTTACGGCGCGCGATGTCGTGAATTTCGATCACATACCGGTCGTAGGCATCGAGAAACAGTTCTGCCGGCAGCAGCCCGTCCACCGGCAGGCCGGGATGACGGTGTTTCAGGGCAAAAACCGTCACGCCGCACAACACGTCACGTTGCCCGTCACGGCCGGTAAACCTGACGCACTCGCCGTCGAACAACCTGTCGTCACTGGTAAATGCCAGTTGTCCCATGTCGAACTCCATCAGCTGGACCGTCAGGCATCAGTCTGCACGTTTGGCGCATCCGCCGCGTTGACCCTCGTCAATCAAGGCGCAGGAGGCGCAGTTACTTCTCCTGTATCGTCTCCAGGTATCTGACGAGCCGCTTGATGCGGTCGGTCGCCACCCGCGCGGCAGTCTTCGCGTCTTCGATAAGCACACCCTCGCCCACAGCCTGGCGTACGAACAACGCGCCCCAGATTGGCATTTCGGATGTGCCGTGGGCCAGCGGCATGTCCAGCCCTTCAATCGTCTTGAAAACTGCATCTGCATGGAACACGCCACCTGAGCGCGCCGCAATCCTGGTCAGGTCCGCCGGTGGTGTCTTCAGTTCCTCGGCGACCGGGCCGTTTCCCGTCGCGTCGCGGCCATGGCAGACACTGCAATAGGTGTTGAAATCTGCAGCCGCCTTGGCAAGCTCCGGACTGGTCAGGGCACGCATGGTCTCGGTAACCGTGGCTGAAGCAGGAAAAGCATATGTCACAACCGGCAGCAGAACGGGCAGGAATAACGCAAACAGGAGCCGCATTTGCAGTTTCATCGGGTTTCATCCTTGATGGTTCAATGGGCTGGAGGTCTCCGATCTCATGGTGAACGTTTTTGCCGTCGGCACCTTGATATGCATCAAGTACCGGGCCTGAACCGCCATACAATGCGGCACCCGAGAGCCCGCAACACCAGAGAGGCGTGTGTCGCTTCATGAATTGCTCGCGCAACTGAACCGAAACCCGCCGGATCGTCCCTGATCCCTGTCTCAGGGTGACCAATCCCGTTCAGGTCTCATTGGCGGTGCGGGCAGCAAACGATCTTACAATTGACTGAAAGTTGTCGGTTACGGGCGACAGGCGTGTACGGGTTCGCCGCAGAATATGGATACGCCTTCTTGCCAGCGGCTTGACCACCGGCAGAAATTTTATGTCACCGGCAGCATTGTCGACCACCAGGCGCGGCAACACCGTAATGCCGACATCGGCACGAACCATTGCCAATAGCGACGTGGTGTTTCGAACCATCAGCATCGAGTTTGCGATAATACGCTGAATGGCATCGTCAGTGATTTGCGCGCACAGCCCGTTGGCGATGAACGGCCATGATGCCAAATCATCCCAGGAATGCTGATCGCCTGAAGTCACCAGCGGATGATCTGCCCGGCATACGATGCCGAATGCGTCCGAAAACAGGTCTTCGCTTTCAATCTCGCTGTTTAACCCCGGGCCGGTTGCAATTCCGAGATCGACACGCTCACGTTCCAGTTCACGCAACACGGCGGCCGAATCCATGTCCTGGATATCAATATGGACGTTCGGATGATCCCGCAGGAATTCCCGCACGATCCTGGGCAGGATGGTTTCCGCCACGGATGGCACGACGGCAATGCGCACGACGCCGGACCTGCCTTGCGCATAGTTCTCTATGGCGGTGACAGCACGCTTGAAATGATCGAGTTCGCGTGATGCCTCGTCGAGCGTAAACAGTCCCAGGGCAGTGAGCTTGCTCTTGCGCTCGGATTCAAACAACGGCGCGCCGAGATGGTCTTCCAGTTGTTTCAGCATCATGGATACAGCCGACGGTGTCCGCCCCAGCTTATGCGCGGCATCCGCCAGGTTGCCGTTGCGGGCAACAGTGACAAAACACCTGAGCATCTCAGTTTTTATAGCCAATTACAATTTTCCTGAAATTTACTTAAGAAATTCGATTTTGACTGAAGTTACAAGCCGTGTCCATACTTGCAGTCGGAAGCGCCCTGCCTGGCTGGCGGCACTCGGCGCACGGAGGGGATATGACCAAGCAGAACTTCAGCTTCATCGGCGGCGAATGGGTCTCCGGCGAAGGCGAGATCGAAAACCGGAATCCATCAGACGTTTCAGACCTTATCGGCACCTACGCCCAGGCCGGTGTGGACCAGCTTGAAACTGCTCTCGACGCCGCGCGCGCAGCACAATTACAGTGGCGCAACAGTGGGTTGGAGCAACGCTATAATGCCCTGATGGCAATCGGTCAGGAAATGATTGCCCGCTCTGCAGAGCTTGGCGAGTTGCTGTCTCGCGAGGAAGGCAAGCCCCGCGCCGAAGGCGTGGGAGAGGTTTACCGTGCAGGTCAGTTCTTCACCTACTACGCCGCCGAGACACTGCGCCAGATAGGTGATACCGCCGATTCGGTCCGCGCCAATATAGAGATCGACATACGGCGCGAGCCTGTCGGGGTGGTTGCAATCATTTCACCGTGGAATTTCCCCATCGCGACTGCGAGCTGGAAAATCGCCCCGGCGCTGGCTTTCGGCAATGCTGTCATCTGGAAGCCCGCCAACCTGACGCCTGCATCTGCCGTCGCCTTTGCGGAGATCGTGGAAAAACAGGACCTCCCGCGCGGGCTGTTCAATCTCGTAATGGGGTCCGGCAACGCTGTCGGCCAGCACCTGGTGGAAAGCTCGAAAGTGGATGCAATATCGTTTACCGGCTCGGTGCCGGTCGGCAAGTCCATTGCAGCGGCAGCCCAGAACTTCACCAAGATACAACTTGAAATGGGCTCGAAGAATGCCCTGGCGGTGATGGACGATTGCGATCTTGATCTGGCGGTCTCCTGTGCCCTGAACGGTGCGTTTGGCAGCACTGGCCAGAAATGCACTGCGTCGTCCAGACTGATCGTGCACGAGGGTGTGCATGATGAGTTCGTGGACAGGCTGGTAGCCGGTGCGCAGGCTTTCAAGGTTGGCCATGCGCTGGAGGAAGGTACCCAGATCGGCCCGGTCGTCAGCGCAGGGCAACTGCAGGGCAATCTCGACTACATCGAGCTCGGCAAGTCCGAAGGAGCCGACTTGCTGTGCGGCGGCGGCCGGCTGGAGCTTCCGACCGACGGCTATTACATGCAGCCGGCCGTATTTGCCAGCACTGACAATGCCATGCGTATCAATCGCGAGGAAATGTTCGCCCCCATTGCCTGTGTCATCAAGGTTGGCTCCTATGAGGAAGCCCTCAACTGCGTCAACGACACCTCGTTCGGCCTGACGTCGGGCATTGTCACCCGGTCACTGTCGCGCGCCTCGCATTTCCGCCGCAACGCCAGAACCGGCTGTGTAATGGTCAACCTGCCCACGGCGGGAACAGATTATCATGTTCCATTTGGAGGGCGCGGCGACAGCTCCTACGGCCCGCGCGAACAAGGCGGCTACGCGAAGGAATTCTATACCACGGTCAAGACTGCCTACATCGCGTCCGGTGATCCGGAATGAGCCAGCCGGACCACAGCCCGCGGATCGATTGCCTGCAATATGCCAACTGGTCGGAGAAAATCTTCCGCCAGATGCGCAGCGGCAATGTTGATGCGGTGCATGTGACGATTGCCTATCATGAAAACTTTCGCGAAACGGTCCACAACATCGAACGCTGGAACCGGTGGTTTGAACAGTTTCCCGATCTGATCTTCCAGGGCCGCACCGGAGATGATGTGCAACTGGCGCGCGAAACCGGCAGGACCGCCATCTTCTTCGGGTTCCAAAACCCCTCGCCAATGGAAGATGACATCGGCCTGGTCGAAGTCCTGCACACCCTCGGCGCCCGGTTCATGCAGCTGAGTTACAACAACCAGTCCCTGCTCGCGACCGGATGCTATGAGGCTGATGACAGCGGCATCACCCGCATGGGCCGCCAGGTCATCAGGGAAATGAATCGCGTCGGCATGGTCATCGACATGAGCCACTCCGCAGAGCGCTCAACCCTCGAAGCAATCGAAATTTCCGAACGCCCCATTGCCATCACCCATGCCAACCCCGCTTTCTGGCACCCGGCCTTGCGCAACAAGTCCGACGACGTGCTGCGCGCCCTCGGCCAGTCAGGCGGCATGTTGGGGTTTTCGGTTTACCCGCATCACCTGAAGGGCTCTTCGGACTGCTCCCTGGAGAGTTTTTGCGAAATGATCGCGCGCACGGCCGACCTCATGGGACCGGAGCGGATCGGGATCGGAACCGACCTTTGCCAGGACCAGCCGGACACGGTCGTCGAATGGATGCGGGTCGGCCGCTGGACCAGGGAAATCGACTATGGCGAGGGCTCGCGGGACAACGCTGGCTTTCCAAGAATGCCGTCATGGTTCGGTGACAACACCGACTTTGCAAACATTGAAACAGGCTTGCGTGCCACCGGAATGGACGCCGCAAACGTCGCCGCGATCATGGGGGGTAACTGGCTCCGGTTCTACCAGGACAGTTTCGGCGCACCTACTTCGTCAGCCTCCGAAAATCGAATTCAAGCTGCGCAATAAGCAGTAGGGCAGCAGGTTTTCCCCGGAAAATCCAACGCTCACAAAAACCTCCACAACAATCACTGGGATAGGAACATGACTATAAAACCACCTTTTACAGATCTGGAGATCAAGAAATCTCCGGCAGGCTTCTATGAAGGCTACAGCATACCCATCGCCCTGATCAGCAAGCTCACAATGGTGCTGCTGGTGATATGGGCGCTGGTCTGGCCTGCCAACGCAAATGGCGTATTGGGCAGCGTCAACTCGGCCCTGCTGCAGGGCTTCAACAGCTTCTACGTCGTTATTGTCGGGCTGTTTGCCATTTTCCTGGCGGTGCTGGCAATTTTACCACAGACCGGACGGCGCCTCATGGGCCCCGCCGGTGAAGCCCCGGAGTTTTCAAATTTCTCCTGGTTTTCAATGATGTTCGGCGCCGGCCTCGGTGTTGGCCTGATGGTGTTTGCCACCGCTGAACCGCTCGGGCTTTGGGGATCGAACCCTGAAACAGTTTCGGGAGCCGTAAAGGGCAACAGCCCGGAAGCGCTGACCAGCGCCTACAGGTACACATTCCTGCACTACGGTTTTCATGCCTGGTCCATCTATGTGGTGACCGGCCTGTCGCTTGCCTATTATGCCTATACGCGCGACATGCCGCTGACAATCCGCTCGGCGCTGACGCCGCTGTTCGGTAAGCTCCTGAACGGCCCGGTCGGTCATATCGTCGACGTTCTCGGTGTCGTGGCTACGATCCTGGGCGTATCGGTCACCATCGGCTTCGGCGTCAGCCAGTTCATTGACGGCATGTACGCCATTACCGGCATGGACTGGATGATGGATCTGACCGGTGACGCACCCAAGCCCGGAACCGTCGGTCTTATCGTCGGCCTCGTGTGCATCATGGGCATGTCGATCATCTCGGCAGTTTCCGGTGTGGGTCGCGGGGTGAAATACCTGTCGAACCTCAACCTCGTGTTGTCTCTCATCCTGCTGACGACATTCGTCATCTTCGGCTCGTTCCTGTTTGCCATGACGACATATGCCACGGCACTGGCCGATTACATCTGGAACTTCCTGTCACTGTCGTTCGGCGCATACGGTCCGCAGTCGGCTGACGCTTATGCAGCAGCGCTGCCTGCGGAAGCCAAGGCGGCTGCCAGTGAGCTTTATGGCGGTGCCACCAATGCCTGGGGATCACTGGACGGTTTCCAGAAGGGTCTCACAGGATCAGCAGCCGCGCTCGCACCTGAAGTTCAGGCTGCCGCTTACAGCGCTGGCGAACAGGGCCGCCAGTTCGGCTGGCAGTCCGGCTGGACCACCTTCTACTGGGCATGGTGGATTGCATTCTCGCCGTTCGTCGGCCTGTTCCTTGCCCGCATCTCGAAGGGCCGCACGGTTCGTGAGTTCATCCTCGGCTGTGTCATTGCACCGTCGCTGGTGTGCTTTGCCTGGATGACCATTCTGGGCGGCACGGCAATCGACCTGGAACTGACCGGTGATGCCAATGGCGCGATCATAGCCGCGTCCAACACAGCCAAGCTGTTCGTCACCCTCGGCCAGATGATATCCGGCGGCTTCCTGTCGGCCATCACCATCATGTGTGTCGTGCTGATCATGACATTCCTGGTGACCTCGGCTGACTCCGGCATCCTGGTGATGAACACCATCATGTCCGGCGGCGAGCAGGAAACCGGCATCAAGCACCGCATCGTGTGGGGTGTCATCCTGACGCTGGTGATCGGCACACTGCTGGTTGCAGGCAAGACCAATGGCGGAGCCGACCCGATGGAGGCCCTGAAAAGCGCCATGATCATCGGCGCGCTGCCGTTCACCATGGTCATGGGCCTGATGTGCGTATCACTGACCAAAGCGCTTTATCGTGACGGTCAGCGGGACAAGCACGCAGCAGCCAGCGAGGCAGCCCCGGCTGAGTAAGCAAGACTGACCTGCCGCACTACCGGCCCCCGCTGTTCACCCAGCGGGGGCTTTTTTGTGTTTGCACCACTCGCGTAAACAGTCTGGCGGCTGCCCAACGCGCAAGCGCATCCAGCAAACTGGCCGTAACGTCAGTTTAATGATAAAAGTAACGCGCACAAATTTCCGGCCCCTGCCGAAATCACGCAACCAGACGGCTGGAGCCCTGACACCTGCAATGTGAAAGGACCTCGCCATGCCCGAACCGGATTTCAAAGACGAACTTGATCCACTGGCAAATATCGCCACCGCGGCGGAACTGCAGGCCGATCTTGATGTTCTGATGTTCCTCAACGATCCGCAACACACTGACGCATCGCTGGCTGCCGCCCTGAAAGAGTTCGTGGCTGACGCGGGCCAGGCCGCCGCCGGCATTCTGGAACGGCGCGGCAAGGTAGGCGCCCTCACCCGGTATTCCGAGCTTGGCGAGATTGCCGGGCTTGACCCGAAGTCGATGGAGGCACTCATGCAGTCCGGGCTGCGGCCGGACTGGCTTACAAAATCGCCGCCGTCCACCAGTGTGAAGGTATCGGTGGCGTACCTGTCTGCCCTGCATGCCGGTGCGCTGTGGTGGGGCCCGCTCCTGGCATCGTTCGCCTGGGGGTCCAACCCATGGCTGGTAGCTAATGCCAATGCAGGAGACCTGGGTTACTGCTACGGCCTGAAGCAGAAAATGTATGATGATCGCATCAAGCCGCTTGAAAGGGATGTCAAGCGACTGGAGGTCAAACTGGAAAAACTGGAGAAGAAACCATCGACGCCACAGAACCAGCAACAAATTGCGGCCGTAGAGAAAAACCTGGAGACGGCAGATGACAAGCTGGCGGAAGCGCTCAAACCACTCGAGAAACTCAGAGATTATGCCGACGCTGACGACAGGGAACATGCCTGGTGGATCATCCGCGCCAATGTGTACGAGTACATCAAGGCACTTAAGGCAGACCTCAGGGTTCAGCAGGCGCGCAAGGCAAAAGCCGTAAACGCTGGCAACGCCGCGGAAGCCAACAAGGCCCAGGCCGCCATCACCGGATTGCAGGACAGCATCAAGGAGTGGGGAGATTCCATCACCAAGACAGACGCAAAGGTAACTGCAAAGCAGCCCTGACCGGACACCTGGCACAAGAAAAAAGGCGCCGCAATGCGCGACGCCCTCTATTCCTTGATAACCCCCAGATCGGATCAGTCCAGACTCTGGCCTGATGCAACCCAGCGACCGAAGTTCGGCAGGTCAAGCGTTGCCCCGACGCGGTCAAATTCGCGCATGGAATTACCGCCGAAGGCATAAGTGGTACCAACCATGATGGTGTGTTCAGTGTATTGACCATCATCAGCGCCGGGTCCAGCTCCCTCATTGTCGAACCTTGCGCCGCGATAACCGACATAAACCGGTGTGTCGCCGATAACCGGCAGACCGGCCAGAATCATATCGTAGCGCACACCCCATTCGACAATGTCCATTTCATAGGAGTCGCCCGTGTCCTGATGTCCGTCTACATAGGCCACCTGTGCCTGCAGGCGGCTGTCCGGCGTCATGAACCACCGTGCCACGCCACGCACAAACACTGCATCATGAAACGCGTCTTCCCTATCAGCATCCTGAACATAACCATCCAGATAACCGGCCTGCACATAGAATGTCAGGTCGTTGAGATACAGCTGTGCCTCACCGCCAACCGCTACGAAATCGTTCCTTTGATCATCGCCGCGCCCGGCGCCAAATGCCCCGAAGGCGCCAAACGCACCCATGCCGGGATCGCGGTAGGTCAAGTGCGCACCCAACTGGCCGGAATAGTCAAACGCATCGTCACCGTCTTCATCGAACGCGTTGTCCGTGTACTCCAGATCACCATCCATCTGGATCGTCAGATTTTCGCCCAGCGGCAGGCTCAGGCGTCCGCTCAGCCCGGAAGAGAAATAGCTATCCGGATCGACGTCTGCGTTAGCCCCCCCCTGGTTGCCGATGAATGTGTAGCCGTTCCAGCTGTCAACGATACCGGAAACAACCAGCTGTTGAATCTGCGCGTCGTAGTCTGCCGCCGACGCGGACTGCGCCGACATGGCAAGTGCGAGTGCCATAATTGATGTTGCCGTGAGTTTTTTCATGCTGGTTGCCTCAAACGTATTCGATTCGAATTCGGTCATAAACTAACCGCAATACACTGACCCGAACATAGGTAACTTCTTTATCCACACCGATTTTTCAAAACTGTGACATTTTTGCCACACTTCCTGATTGGCGACCATTCCCGCCAGATCGGCGTGCCCCGACAGGTTTCATCGGCCAACGAACTACGCAAGGCAGGTCGTCAAGTTGCTGAACTAGCAAACCCTGCCCGGGGCGGAACGCGCTGCTAGCTGCAAATTCAATCACTGTTCATAGAGAACCAACCCGATGCCCGGGCCAGCCAGCACTCGCATGATGGTTTATGTGAATTCTACGAGTTATTGATTTAATTGGAAAATTTGGTGGGCGCACAGGGATTCGAACCCGGGACCGTCTGATTAAGAGACCAAACATGAACCGAACTCAGGCGATGTCTCACGATCGCAGTGAATGACTAAGCACTTGTTTTAAAAACATTTATGTGCGCTATGATTAGCACCTGATGGCAGACGGTTTCATTGCGATTGCTTCCAAATTGCTTCCAAATGCCTCCGCGCTGCTTCCAAATTGCTTCCAGTTTTCGGAGGTTCGGATGCCACGAATAACCAAAAGCTTCATCAATCAAATCGTACCGGATGGTCATGATCAATTCATTTGGGATAGTGCCCTTCCGGGTTTTGGATTGCGCGTTTCCCCCACGGGTGCAATGTCCTTCCTTTGCCAATTCCGCGTCTCCGGCCGGCAGCAACGTCGATACAGTATTGGCCGCTTCGGGAAACTCACTGTTGAACAAGCCCGAGCAGAGGGTCAGCGTATCCTGGCCATGGCACAGTTGGGTCAGGATCCGTCCAGCGAACGACAATCGGCGCGGCGAGTTCCCACTTTCATCCAAGCTTACGACGAATTTTTGGACGATCATGCCATTAAACTGAAGCCGAAATCAGCAGCACAATATCATCGCTTTGGAACCAAAGTCTTCACGCCCTGTTTCAAAGGGCTAAAGGTAACTGAGATCGAGCGGCGCGACGTGACCAAGCTACATCGGGACATGGCCAATACACCTATTTCTGCCAACCGCGCCCTTTCGGCGTTATCGAAGTTCTTCAACTGGTGTGAGGCGAACGGAATTAGACCAGACCACAGCAATCCTTGCCGCCACATAAAGCGCTACAGGGAGCACAAGCGTGAGCGCTATTTGAGTTCCTCCGAACTTCGAAGACTAGGAGAAGCCATCTGCGTGGAGGAGCAACGCGGTGCCGTTTCGCATGACGCTGCAAATGCAATTAGATTGTTGATGTTGACGGGAGCCCGGTTGAGCGAAGTTTTGACCTTGAAGTGGGACTACGTTGACTGGGAAAGGAGATTGATTCTGCTCCCAGACAGCAAGACGGGTCAGAAGACCATTTATCTAAGTGCACCAGTATTGGAACTGCTGGAAAAAATCCAGCCGATGCCTGGTAACATATATGTAGTCCGGGGACAGAAACCGGGAAACATGATGACCGATATTCGCCGACCCTGGCGCATAATCTGTCAGAAGGCCGACTTGAAGGACCTCCGTATTCATGATCTCAGGCACAGTTTCGCAAGCGTCGCAGTCAGCAATGGCCTTTCGCTACCCATGATTGGAAAATTGTTAGGCCATGCATCCACTCAGACTACTGCCCGCTATGCCCACTTAGCTGATCATCCAATCATCGAGGCGAACGAGTTGGTGGGAAGAGCAATTGCGAACGGATCAACAAAATCGATGCCGTAGCCGGAGAAGACATTCGTGCCTTTGTTGACTACTCACCGCGCCTCTCGGAACGGCAGAGTTGGGCGGGAAGCGGACGTTCGTCGCAGGTGCAAACTCGATTGCGGTTTCCATTCATAGCGGACGTTCGAAGTTCGGTCACCGATGCCGATTCTTCTTTATTAAATTGCAAAATTCCCATTTCACGCGGAAGCGCAGGCAGTATTAATCGTAGTGTGTTGCATTTTGATCTAACCATTGAAGGCGCCGATCGAGTTCAATCTTGGGGTCCGCTTTTATCAAACGCTCTAGAATCTCCGGTACGCCACTAAGATTTCCAACATGGCCTGGTCCAAAGAGGCACCACAATAGGCCGAGGGTTTCGTGTGGAAAATCTTCTGGAGCTTTTGATCGCTTGATTGGAAACACTCCGCCGGTTTGCTCAAGTCGCATGAGATAAGGCCTCAATTGTTCAAAAGCCTCTGGAAACGCTTCTCCTGAATTGACCGCAAGTTCGGTGAAGTGACGTGTCAGACCACTTTTGCGCAGGGTACGTTCGCGCGGCCAAACCCTTTCAAGGAGAGGGCCGATTGCATTTCGCCAAGCCTGTTCTGGTCCCCCCTCAATTTTCACGACCCACTGGCGCAGGACGTCTGAGGCACCTACTCTGAGTCCCGAAGACCCGCTTCTTAGGATGTCGGCAACATCATCCAAGGAAAGCCCCCAATCCTCAGGTGACGACTCATTGCGGATCAATGACAGTGCCGGAGACAGGAGGTTTGCTGCCGCAGCGATTGCATCGGACCTATTGCCGTCCAAATCTTTCAGACCTAGCTTGATGGCGTTCGAGAATGTTTTGTGAGCCTTCGGCGAGATGTGCCCATGGCCAACCAATACGGCCCGCAGGCCAACCGCTTCAGGCGTATCGCCTGACAGAGCTTTGTTCAGAGCAGAGACCACGTTCTGTCCTTCTATACTCATCACGAAGCTGATGTGACGGATTAATGTGGCACGCGCCATGGTGCCTTGCCGCCCACTCGCTGTTGCTGCGGTTGTGATTGCAGCAACAAATCCTGGCGGCACACCAGCGCTACTCTTTCTGACGGTTTCTATATCTATCAGCGCGGCTTCTGTAAGCTTTCCACCCGGCAAATTGATTGCTGCGTTGTAGAGGTTACGATCTCCGTTTATCGGCTCATTGTCATGAGCGACGGCGATGGCGAAGAGCCTTGACCACCAGCCTTCGGTGTCTGGCAATTCTTCACGAGGCGCTTTTGTGAAAAGGTCAACGAGTTGCCGAATGATGGCAGCGAGAAAATCATCCGAGGCAGTTCCAAGTATTCTGAACGTTTCAATTATTAGATCGCGTGTGGTTGTATCCAAGTTCTTTTTCGTTGATGCAAGGGAATTGACGAAGTCACGCCAGAGAAGCGCATTGACTTCGTCAAGAGGAGCCTTGCTCAACGTATCAAACGCTCCTCTTGGGTCGGTGTGGCAATACGCCCACCACCCTTCTTGCTTGTCGATGTCTTGGCTACGAATGGCTTGGTGTGCGACTTCCAGCCGTTGCTCGTCCTCTGCTTCTATGATGGGCTGAGCGTCACCGACGACAGATCGGACACCGTGTGAGTAAGAACTGAAGAAATCTCGATCTTCCACGTCGCGTTCAAGGTAGTCTCTGCGCTCCTTTATCGCAGTAAGTTCCGCTCGTCCGGCATCAGAAATAGCTTCAGCTTGCCGCAACATCTCTAGACGGAGCCAGACTGCGGAGTCACGTGCATGCTCGCGCCAATCGACCTGCCCTTCTTCGACTTGAAAGCGCTCATAAAATTTGCCACCTTCAGAGAGAATACGGCGTTCTATTTTCATTACCAAGTTGCGATCGGCGTCACGGGCGCGGCTCAAAAGCAAGAGTGCTATCTCCCGTTTCAGCGACCAGAAGATACTCAGAGAAAGCGCTTCCAGCCCGACCATCGCGTCATCAGAGGAATAGAGTTTCGGCTCCCGAAGTGAATGTAGCCACAGTCTCAGCCCTAGGATACCTGGCAGTTGCCTCCACGATTCCGCCAGACTGCGGACTGCTTCTCGATCGTCTGTTGTGGCTGTCTTAATGAGCCGCGCAATAAGCTCAATAAGAAAAATGGGCCCGTCGCGATGCTCATTCTGCTCGTGTGGTTCTATCGACGGCACCGAGGAACCAATGCTGTCGTAATCTTCTGCTATGCACTCAGCATCGATAGCTTGTTGGATGACCGCGTGTAACTTTGCTGTGGCCATACGGATGATCATGTTTGGCTTCGACACTTCGACTAGCGAATCGACAAGTTCCGCTGCTCCATCTCTGTCCTGAATTGCAAAACTCAGCCACGCGAGATCGGATAGCTTCGACGGGGGGTCTGGTATTGACTCTCCGTAAAGGTGGCTTCGATTTGGTTCAATCTTCAGAGTTGGAGTCAGAAGCTCCACGGCTTCTTGAATATCCAGGTTGAGAACCAATGAAGCGCGCAGTCTTTGTTCCACAGAGTACATGCGCATATCTGTATCCAACATCGACTCTAACAAACTCTTCGACAGCAATCGCCATGCGCGCATCCATAGCGCCGGTATATCCATTGCCTGCCCCAACCGGCGATCTAATTCGTCGGCAAATGGTGTCCTGAGTCGAGCCCGCAAGGAAACAGCCAGATTGAAACGATCAGCAGACTGAAAATCGCGAGCTATCCAAGCTGCTACAACCCAGGCCGCGTCACGATCGGTCCAAAGTTCATGCTGTACGAAAAAGTGGAACCACTCGGGATCAACAATTGCCGTTGTAGCTATTGACCACAGGTCGCGATGATCAGCGAATAGCCATTTGACGCGATCAAGCTCTTCCTGGCTGACTCTGTCGTGGGACTTCACAAGAATCTCCTGAGCCCATGTGCGACGTGTTGATCGCGGTCGCTCTACCACGTCAGCCAATTTTCCAAGGTCTCGCCACATTGCTGAGTGGCTGTTTCGACCAGTTGCAGGATCCGGCACGTATTCATAAGGGATTGGTTCAACTGCCAAAGTTGACCACCTGACGTCATGCCCATCTCGGTCATCTACTGCATCCAATGCATAGACCGGACGCAGGTCCGGAAACCGCTGTCGATCAGCCTCCAAGACATTTAAGAAGTAACGAAATGGCGCATCGCCAGCACTATAACCAACAAGAACTATTGTCTTGCTACGACAGAGATCAAAGAGAAACCGAGATGCCCAACCGGAGCGCATGTAAGCATCTCCGTAATCAGCGCTGGTCACGACCAATGCCGTCTCCTCCAGATCAAGATCTTCGTCTGCGATCCGACCATGAAGATGAATTATACCACCGAAATCGGAACTTCCTGGGGGTGGTAGGTCTTGTCCAGCAGAGCTGAGCGATCTGATTCCCTCAGGTTCAGCTTTTTCAAGCAAAGCTCTCTCGATCAACGTATCAAAGTTGGTTGTGACGATGGTTGGCTTGTTTTCAATGTTCCGTGAAAGCCTCAATATTGTGTGGTGATTGTCGAGATTCAAATCCATTGGAGGTTGCAGGAGTTTAACAACAGTCCGTATCATATGGGTTGGGTCGACAATCCGGCGGCTGAGTGAACCCAACACCTCTTCGTAACGATCATTCCCGAATGCATGCTGTTCTGAAGGGTTCATTTGAACGTTTAGGTCAGCGAAGCACGATTTAACCAATCCGCCAAAGTCAGGAAGCTGTGGCGCACTTACACCCGCGCCACACAGAAAAACTACTTCTCCCACCAATAGTGCATCCACCAGCTGGGAAGGGAATGCCGGGCCTTCTTTAGAAAAACGTAGGGGCACGATACGGATACCTTGCTTTCGGAGCATTGAAATTGGAAATCTATAGTATGATCTTGATGCGTTGGAAGCGCGTGTTCATTTTGGCGAGATGCAATGCAGCATGTAAAGGGCGCAGGAACGGCAACATTGGGCCGATTATGAGTGTGAGTACTGGGCGCGTATACGTATGAAAATGCCCCTAAGAAGAAGTGCCGCGAGGTTAGAGCGCTCTGAATTTCTGTCGTATTCTGTTTCCATTTCGCATCACTTTTGCAGTGGCGATGCGAATGTTAGGCTGTTCTTATCAACACATCAGTGTATCGACGCATTTGGCTCATGGAGAGTAAATTGAACGACGACCTGCAACAGGCCTTGGGAAAATTGGCAGACACAATCGACCAAAAGCTGTCAGAGCCGCCAGAGCAAAAATCAGCAAGCAGTTGGGACAAGGCGAAAGTCATCGCCAACTGGGTGGCCGCAATCGCTGTTCCTGTTGTCCTTGGACTCTCCGGATACTTCGTAAACCTGGCGCTAAAGTCACAAGAAACGCAATCAAAGATGATAACGTTGGCCATTGATATATTAAAAGAAACGCCTGATCCATCTGAGGACACCAGAAGTGTACGAACGTGGGCAGCTGATGTGATCAATCGTTACTCTGATGTGAAACTTCCACCCAAGACGAAAGAAGTGATCATTGAACGACGAGCACTCACCGAGCTTCCAGGCGACTACCAATCTCCAAATCAACTCTCAACTTTGCAAACCGTGAGATACAGAACGGCAATTCAATCAGTAGGTTTCTTGATTGCGAATCTTACGTATTGCACTGCTTGGCTGTACGATGACGATCTGATCATAACCGCGAGCGTCTGTGTTGAAGAAAAACTATCAGATCTGTGGGGATTTCGCTTGGGATACTATTCATCCAAAGAGTTAGGCGATACCTACAAGATCAAGGAAGTTGTGAAAATTGAAAAATCTACCCAAGTCGCCGTGTTAAGGCTGGAACAGAGCCCGCCCAGTTCAATTAGTAGGTTGAAGCTCGAAACGCGACTGCCTAAGGCCAATGAGAAAGTTTTTATGGTGCATCATCCAAGCGGAGGCCCACTAAAAGTAAGTGATGAGAATTGCTTGGTGCAAACACCATCCTCAGATTCGGACCACTACATGACCTTCCGATGCAAATCGGAAGGCGGCAGTGCCGGAGCCCCAGTGATTGCGGTTAGCGACGGAAAAGTCCTTGGGGTACATCTGGAAGCCATAGATGCGGCTACGCACCTAAAGCGTGCATCGATCGTAGATCGTTTCGCTCGATCACTTCAAAATCCTCACTAAGTGCCATACTTGGACGTTTATCCAGCAAAACTGGATGTGTTCAAATCAAATGAGACGGTTTACTATTACCCCAAAATTGGGCTTTCGAAGTCGTTTTCCTGCACAGCGATTTGCAGCACAAAACAGGCATCGGCATCTTCGCATGTGAAGTGAAAAACCAAACGGCTGCTTAGGTCTACTGCTTCGCACAACGGTCGGCCAACGCGAATGGCAAGAAAGGGCCGATAGTGAAATCAATTGGGTTATCGGTTTCAGTGTTTCTGGCGCACCGCAAAAGGCAGCATCAAGCCCAAATGGACCAATGCTGCGGGGCGCACGAATGTCCGCTTTCGGTCTCATGATAGTTTTGTCGACTCAAAAGCGCCGGTGTGACGTTCCCTCAATCTCTAGATAACCCGACGACCGGCGCGAATGCGGGGTAGTCAGTCGTTGGTGGCACGACTGAGATCGAATACAACATCTCGTCAATATAACCTCGATGGTATGTTGAGTGGTTTACCGTATGAAGCACCATCTCTTGCCGAGTCATTGCGCCCTTCGAACCATCAACAAAAGTGAAGTTGACCACCTTGTCCGCGCTGTCATTATCTAGCTGGTCCGCGTAGTCGATCCACCAGGTATCCATATCTTCGACCCTCGACCGAAGCTCCGCCAGCGTTGTTGATTGCTCCGTATTCTTCGCCCGATACTGATGTTGTTTTCCGTCGAGATGCGCACGGAAAATGTCGTCGATGACGTAGTTGTGGGCAAGTGTCGACAGGATCGACGCAAAACAACTCTGCCTTGGCTTGTAGATTTCATCTTGATCTAAGGAGGCCAGCGCGGTGAAGGTTTTTGCGTTTGCCCATGCCTTATAGCGGCACATCTTTTGGACGAAATTCATGGCGAGTTCCTTACCAGATTTGATCGAAGCTACAAGCCCATAAAAAGTGTTTCTTTCAAAGTTACCGAGGCAGACATTGGAGCAAACTGCAGCGAAGCTTCACTTTGTCCGCAAAGCCGACTTCTGACTCACCAACTTTTCTCGCACTGCACCGAATGACTGCTTTGCGGCAATTGTTCTGTGATCGCTGAACGGCAGCTATGGGCCGCAACCGCAAAGACCTTCCACTACCCCAATCTGCAGAGTTGGGAATTATGCGTGTGACGACCGCAACCAAGTAGTGAGGGCATCAACATATCCATCAGAAATGGTGCAAATCGTCGTTCGGTTTTCATTTCGGGCCACCATAAATCCTGCGAATTTTGGAATCCCCGGTGGAAGTGATGCATCAGAGATAGGCTCAGCACTTTTCGTAAAGTAAGTGTATTTCCCGTCGACGAAGGCAATGGCAGCGATTCCATGGACAGTTGCATAGTCAATTGCACCACTTTGAAAGCCAGATGTCGAAAATACCATCGCCTTATGAGCGCCAACGTCTCGCAACTTCGAGTGGAGCGCCATTAGTACTTCTCGTTCAACGGGGCGTTTTAGCCGCTTACACTCTATCAAGATGGTTAGCTCGGCACCATCAAAGATCTGAAAACGTGCAACGGCGTCGATGGTGAACTCCCCAGATGTCCCCGTCATTTTTTCCAAATGGTCGACATTGAAACTCGAAAGTGAACCCTCAGTTTCTTTGAGCCATCGAACAACCTGTCGCTCATACTCCTCGGGCGTGATTTCAGCTGGTTCACTGGGCATCCAAAGTTGTTCTTTATTCATTCATGATTCCCCGGTTTGCTGAATTGGTATTCAATTCTCTAAGATGTCAGCCTTTTAAATCTTGTGTCTCTACATCAGTTCATAGCGCTGTTTATGATGTCTACTTCTCAGAAACCTCCTCTGACAAGCCTGATCTTGAGAATGGCAGCTACGGGCCGTTGGTTACGCGAGAGCTTGCGTCGTCGAGGGGCAGTCGCGACCCACAAATGGGCCTTGGACCCATGTCGGAAACTACCTTGCAAGTGCTGCGGCGTAATTGGCCCTAAACTAACTCCACAATCACCGTGTTTGGCCCAATTTCAATCGGCACTTCGGACCTATAATCTGCGACCTCGGGCCGAATTTCACTGTGTGTATCGGCATCCAAGTGAGTTTCGAAGACACTTACAGAACAGGTCACTGGATTGCCGACATTGGCCACAGGTATGTTTGCCTTGATCCTCAGAGTACCGGTCTCCTCCCTTATCATTAGGCGGAGAGGTGCCGTACTTCCATCGGAGAGAAGCAGGCGGGACATGTGCATGACGGTCAGCGCATATAGCGTCACAAAAGCTTTGCACTCTAAGAATGCCTCTTTATCCGTATCATCCAGCGCCCTCCCATCGATAAGCGTACTGGTGAGGTCTTCCATAAGCTCGTCATCGCTGAAGGCGGTCTCCCAGACGAACGTGCCTGCCAACCAATTGAAAGCGGCTTCTTGTCGACCTTTTGGTCTGCGACCGTTGGCAAGTTTCTTCGACGCCTGTTTAAAGTGGGAGCGCGCCTGCTGCCGCGTCATCCCTAGCGCGTTCATGATCCGGTCGTCCGGAGCGATCTTTAGGTTCGCTTTGGCAATCTTTTGCGCCTCTTCGAGTGTAGGAATGTGGCCGCTCATCTGCGCAAACCAAGCTCGAGCGCTTACTTGCATTTCCGCTGCGCGTTTCATCACGATCCCTTTGTCACGTTCGCTACGATGAGCAGAGAAGTCGCCAACTTCTCGGACAGTAGGTCGAACGGAGTCTGAAAAGCGCAGATCCGTGAACAGCCGATCGAGATCCGTAACGTTCCGCTCTCCACGCAGAAGACGATCGACCCGTCTCTTATGATCAGTCAAATTCACGTTTATCTCATCAAAACCATAAGCGACACATTAGGAGGTGTAAGCCCCTTACAATTGCTTGCTATGACCAGTCTTGATACATACCATAAGGTCATTCAGGTGGCACGGTGCACCAGCACATCCGAATACGCACCTGTAATGTTTACACATTCCGTATGTATTGAACCGTTCGGCCAGCGCTATTGTCCGGAACACAGGAGTAATGTGAGCATGCCGAAGGACATTTACTCGAGCTTCACTGAGCTTTTGGCCAAGGAAGTAGAGGGAGTCGATTATCGAATTGAATTGCTGGACCGAGGCTCCGAAAACTTGATCATGGCTCCACACGGCGGGAGAATTGAACGTGGCACGTCTGAGATCGCACGCAGCATTGCTTCCAAACACCTATCTCTTTATCTATTCGAAGGCATTAGACCGGGACTGGAACATCATGAACTTCACGTGACGTCTCACAAGTATGATGAGCCACAAGCTCTTTGGGCCGTGAGTAAGTCTATGCGAGTGCTGGCGATACATGGACGCGCAGACAGGCGCGACACCCAAACAATTTGGATTGGCGGCCGAGACACTTCTGCTCATGAAGTGCTCCTGTCTCGCCTCCAGTCAGCAGGGTTCAAATGTCAGATTCAAAGCAAGAGCCTTGCTGGAAAGCACTCAAACAACATTTGCAATCGAGGCATTAGTGCAAGAGGCGTCCAGCTAGAGATTCCAAGATCGCTTCGAGACGAGCTCCTCGAAAACGATGATCAACTCCGTAATCTCTCAACTGAACTCAGGGAATCAATGTTAGAGCTTACCTAATGAACATCGGCTAAGGGCCGGAAGTAGACACAGCCGTACTATTCTGATCAGAGTATTGTAGTTCGATTCATCTAACGCAAGGCCAAGTACGATGCTCGACGAAGAACGCTTCAAAAACCGAAAACAAATGGTGCGATGGTTTGATCCAAGTGTACTCGTCAAGGTGTTATATCCGGTCATCATCTCTAAGGTATTCGGTGAATACGGAGATCGCAGACTGGTGCACGCCGCACTCGATCCGGCCAAAGTTAGCGAGTATCTCTGTCGGTCAGACATTCGAGCGTGCCTCAAAAAGGATGAGGATGAGGCAATTTGGTTCGATTATGCGGCTGACACAGGTGACGGGTTTAATTCAACATTTTCGGTGGCGTATTCGCTTGCTCAAGATTCATTAGAACTTGACCAACACCAAACCGAGCGCGGCAGTCTGTTGGTGATGGGCGGCGACCAGGTGTATCCAGATGCAGCGCGATCGACCTACAACGAACGGTTCTTTGATCCGTTTTCGTGGGCGATGCCAGATCAAGAAGATGTTGCTGAAAAAGAGCACCCACTGCTCTATGTGGTTCCAGGAAACCACGATTGGTATGATGGTCTCACGTTGTTCTTGGCATTTTTTTGCAAGCGAGAGCGCCAAAAGGTGGGGCATTGGCGTGTGCCACAAAGCAGAAGTTATTTCGCGCTTCAATTAAGTCACAAGTGGTGGTTATGGGGCGTGGATATAGGTCTCAGCGAAGACGTCGATCAGCCTCAAGATGAATATTTTAGAGCAATTGCAAATGAGATGCCGCAATCGTCAAAACTCATAATCTGCACCGCGGCTCCCGGTTGGCAATACAACCAGGTTCACGGTGATGAGATCAAGTACCACCGCGCGTACGGCAGCTTAGGGCACTACGCCACGATTGCTCGGGAAGCAAACAGAGACATTGAGATCCCGCTCGTACTTTCCGGTGATACCCATCACTACAGCCGCTATTTCGCCGAAAAACAGGGTACGCAGTTCATAACGGCCGGAGGAGGAGGTGCATTCTTGCATCCGACCCATCACCTACCCGCAGAGATGGGGGTTAAAGCATGGTGGTTTCGGAAGATGGACACTATTCGCCAGGCTCAAATTGTTGACAGCACAAGTTCTGCCCCATCGAGTTCTTTGAACGGCTCAGAACATTCGGCTGCGTGTTATCCGTCGCAGAGCAAGAGTAGGCAACTTCTTTGGCCCAATCTTTGGTTCGCTCTGAGAAATCGGAAGTTCTCGGCTGTTCTGGGACTAAGCTATGCAATTTTGGGTATGTTGATGGTAATGTGGAACGAGATGTCGACGTTAACCGATATTTTCACAAATCCCTTCTGGATCGCCGCTCTGCTGTTTTATGGAATCGTATTTTGGGGATATGCCGACAGTCGAATTTGGATCAACAAAGGTAAAATCTATTGGCGGAACAGCTCTCCCAAAATCCGCAAACTGTTGTTAGCCGCGTCGCACACCGTACCCCACATAGTTGCACTCACGCTGTTGACGAGCTTCGTGTACTGGCTTGGGATAAAAGATATCGGGCTGAAGTTCTGGAGTTGGTCGTTCAATTTCTACTTTGCTGGATCGATGATCACAATCGGTGGCTTGATCGCAGGCACCATCTTCGGAGTCTACCTTCTTGTTACTTGTCGTATATTAGGTTGCCATCCGAATGACGCATTCAGCAATATGAGCATGGATACGTATAAGAACTTTGTTCGAATACGCGTCAAGGGCGACAAGCTAACAGTGTATCCGATTGGAATGGACACCGTTCCAAAAGACAATCAGTGGGAGTTGAACAAAAGCACCGGTACGAAACGCAAAGGATCTTGGGTCATCCCCAAATCCCCGCTGTCACACAGGCTAATTGAAGGCCCACTTGAGATTTCATAGTCGGTGGAATCATGTTGGTGGCAAAAGGTAGGTCTTTTTTTGTGCCTGTTCGTGAGGTTTTTCAGTTTACACGATAGCTTTTGGTACATTTCTGCCGTCCACGACCGGTCGGATTTTGCCCTTTGCACCGATGCCCGCTTTGGTTCGCTGCAACCGCGAAGACCGGAGTTCTGTTGAACGTCCGCTAAGGGCCGAATTTCGCCAGAAACCAATGGCCACTGAGCTGGAAATTTCGGTGCCGCCCGATCCAGGAGACCCGAAGTTTGCAACCCTTGTCTGTGCCTTAAAGACTCTAGGCTTGAGGCTGTCTGTTACACCGCTGGCAAAGTATCCAATCTGTTGCCTAGCTTCTTGCTTGCGTGAGCCTGCACGACTCAACAAGTGGTCTATAATCACCCCACCCGACTTAGCAGACTTGGATCAGTGAGAATGCAGCCTGAATTGGCTATCTGCTATCTTGATAGGATTTAACCGGTCCTGTGTCTTCTGGCGGTTACAGAAGGCTAAGGCAGGCATCGGATAGCGTCTCTCATTGAGACCACCTGATGGTTTCCTGCCGAATGATTGTGCGGCATTCGCGATGCAACGCAATCTAGCGCCAGCCAGGGCGTGAACAAAATGCTTCCATTCAACCTCTTGGGTTGTACCGGTGCGACTCGATAGGAGTTTCCAATGCGGAAACGAGCATCGATATTAGTCGAGATAAAGCTAAATGTTGCGGCGTGTCTGTTCGGAATAGCAGCCATAGTCACGGCAGCAAGCTATCTCTAGTTGCGGAGGCCCCAGTCATTTGTTGGCCGGGGCCTTCTCTATTTCTGCTTATCTACAAGTATCAAGTCCGCCCGGTTAACGTTGGTGCGGCACTTTGGTTTATGACACGGTTTATCACTCTGAAAGCTCCCCGTCTCTTGTATTTGATCCGAACACATACAATATAATTACGTTAAGGAAACATTTGCGGGCTTGGTGGCATTGGGATCAGAATCCGACATCGAGATTTATCGGCAGCGATATGAGACATTTCGGCATTTGGATCGATTAAGATGGCAGATGCTCCAGTTGCTGATTGCATTAGGAACTGCGGTAACGTTTGTGTTGCGGACAACGTCTGCACCTTCCCAATGGTGGTTCTTTGGTCTGGTGGGAGCGATCCTTGGCACCATCGGCTTTGTCATGTTCCGGATCAACTCCGGAGCCCGGCAAAATGGGCGCGTGTTGAGCCAGATCGGCAAGCGGATCGGAGACGATTCGATCCCCAACGTATCCGGCAAGTGGCGTACAACATCACACTGGACGGCAGTCTTGATTGTCTGCGTCGCCATCGGTTGCCTTATTGCCGCGTTCGGCGATTTCCTCGGTCTGTTTGAACTAAGTGCCGAAACTGGAGGTCAGCCAAATGCGTAAGGTCTTCATCAGCTACCATCATGGCAATGACCAAGCTTACAAGGATGCACTGATCGCGTTGAACAACGTCTACAACATATTCATCGACCGATCCGTCAATACCGGCGACATTGCTGACAGCTTGCCGACACAAACCATCAGGCGAAAAATCCGGGACGAAAAACTGCGGGATTCGACGGTAACGGTTTTACTGGTGGGTACGGAAACTCGATACCGGAAGCATGTGGACTGGGAATTGAAGTCCAGCATGATAAACGGCGCTGTTAACAAGCGATCGGGAATCCTCGTTGTGATGCTCGGCAACAATCATCCCGACAACGGCTATGTGTCGTCGTTTCTGGAGCGATCCACGTTGTATCCCCATGTGCCAAGGTTGCAGCTAGTCAGGACGGCAGCGGAGTTCGAAGCTCTCTACCCGGGTTTGCCTGACAGAATAATCGACAATATGCTGGAGCCTGGGGTTTCCATATCCATTGTTCAGTGGTCTAAGATCTACAATGATCCGGATGCACTGGAATTCCTAATCGAGGTTGCGTCAGAGGCAAGGATGACAAACGATTACGATCTCAGCCGCCCAATGCGGATGCGTGATCACAATCCGAGGCCCGGGTGGATATAGCTCGCCCTATCATTTGAATCGCCACCCTTGTTTTTGCAATGTTCTTACGTCGAGATGGACTACGTGTGATCCCGCAAGCACGTAGTTGTGGCTGCATGTGGCGCCGATCCTGAGGCCGGCGAGCCCTTTGCGATGGGGAACAGGTCTATCGAAGTTTGGACAGTCGCAGTTCATCAACAACCCGGCTCAATACCCTACTTGCCTGCACGCTTCCAGCTCGTACATAGTGCTTCTGAGTTACTTTGAAGTCTGTGTGTCCTAGTAGGTCCGAAGCTACTGAAACGTTCTCAGGATCGAATACAGCGAATGATGTCGCCGCGATACGCCTGGCGTCATGCAATGTCAGGTCATGCCCGGTGTGTTCTTTCAGGCGCCGTTTGAATATCTGATGCAGAGAAGCCCCAGTAAGCGCCCTGCCCCGCCAACTCGGCCAAAGAGCTAGGTGTTCTTCAACCGCCGGAAACCGCCCGTGAATGTTTGCAACGTAGGCGCCCAGTTTGCGAGCAATCGGGGAAGGCAAAACAACATACTCAGATCTATTACCCTTAAGATACTCAGCAGGAAGAGACACCTGCCAACTCGTTTCTGTCTTCTGGACTGTGCTGCCAAAAACTAGGCGAGCGAGACTGGTCCTCCGCAATGGGTAGATTGCAAGGAACATCAGCAGCAGACCGTCACGCCCCAGCTCACATATCCGCCTGGTTTCGCCTGTCCTGCTCAATTGACCATCTGCGATCTTGGATTGGGCTTCGTCGAACATATCCTCACCAAAACTCCATAGTTGACTTGCATGCAGCGGCAATGCAGGTCGCGAAGCTGGCACCGCGATACTCTCAAGCCGGCTTACAATTGACCGAAGCCAACCCCAGTCAGCGTCTGGGTACATGTAGCGTAGTGCATCATAGAGTCGAGCAACATAGGAACACTGACTCACGCCGTTACAACTGAGCGCCAAGTGTGAACAATATCGTTTCACGGTTTTACTATTCGCGCGTTCGTGAGCCTGTTTTTCAATTGCCCCTGCATCATGAATGGCTATCCACCCCAGCCATCGACCATATGAGTGGCGGATAACCCTAATCGAAGAAGGAGCAAGATGTCCGCCCAACGCCTGATCATCAAACGGATTACCGGACTTTCGAAATGCATTGTCGAACAATTGGCGGTCAGTAATCGGCCATTTATCAAACTTGAGAGAAAGCTTCGCCGCACCTCGCACCATGTTTATCGACTCCCGGATACTGCAGGATTGCCATCAACGAGAATGTCACCTCTTACCTTCTCAATAAGCTGGCTCATGTGATTGACGGCACGGTTCGTGTCTATGCCAGCGTAGTATTTCTGAGTTGTCTTGATATTCTTGTGACCGAGCAGTTGAGACACCTGATAAATAGCTCCAGGATCGTCGTTCAGAATCAGCCACGCAGCGATGTGCCGCATCTGGTGTGGTGTAATGTTCAATCCGGACTGACGCATCGCAGTTTTGAACTGAACCGATATACCAGATGTGATTTTCTTCCGGCCTTGCCGATCAATGAAAAGACCGAAATGTTTTCGACCACAAACCGCTGGTACAAGTACGTCGCGATACTCTTTCAGCATTTCAGACAATCTGACCGGCAATTCTGCCTCGATGGCTAGGCCATTTTTCGTCTCATCACCAGGGATGCACAGATACGCCCTACCCTTCGGTCCCGCTGGGAAGGAAATATGTCGACCGAACTCCAAAGCTGCTGCATTAGCCATACGCATTGGGCAGGCAAGTAGCAATTCGATCAACAAAGCAATCTGTGCATGTGGAAGACGGCGCTTTGACGGAGTGCGTTTGCCCCTTGCCTGCATCCAAAACGTTTCAGGTGTGCCAAGCAGGACGGCAAGAGCAGCAGGGTCTTTCAGGCCCAACAAAGTAGCCTTGTTCTTTTCAGTCAAACCCGAGCTCAGAGATGGCAATTTGGACCGCAGGGCTTTCAGTTCCGTAAGCTGATCGGCCGAAACTCGTACCCACTCCTTCGCTACGGTAACAAGCGTCGTCGCCACACCAGATGTATATGCATTCGGTTTGCCTTCGTGAACTTCGTAAAGATGCCTGAAAACTGCTTTCACAACTTGGCACTCCACAAGATCATGTATCGACTTTATCTCTTCCGGTTCAATGCCCACCTTCAGCGCCGCTTCAACCGCTGATTTGATCTGCTGCCGACGAAGATGAATTGTAGCTGGTTTGAGAGCAGTGCGGCGGCTCTTCTCATCGAATGGCGAGGTGACTGAGCACCAAGTGAGGTATTCCTCAAGGTCAATCCAAAAGCTATCTGGCAACAAATGCGTCGGCATACGCACCGGTTCGCGTCCGACCCGAACCGGTGTCACTGCATTTCCGTTCCAACCATCGATTTTGCATGCCTTGTTCCAACTTCGGACAGCCCACACCCAGCTCGTCTGGGGATTTGTGACCATCGACTGTTTTTCAAGTGCCTGCTTGAATTCTGCAAACACCTCGTCAATTACTTCCGCGGGCTCAATGTTTAGTCCAGTACAAAATCGGGAGAAGCGGGACAGTCCAGTTCTTGTTGGTTTGTCAGAAACCAGTTTCAGCTGCTTGTTCCACGCATCTGACAGCGGCAGGTTGGCGGTTTGAAGCATCGTTGCCAGCCCAGACGCATTTACGGCCCCTCCGAAGTCCGACTTCAGATTCTGCAATCGTTTGCCGGAAAGCCCTGCCCTCAGGCCAGATGCACGGCGAAACAAATCGGTGACCTTGCGCAGATCAATCGGAACATCGTTGGGGCTTTGATCCAATGCATTTGCGACCCACTTGACTGCCGCCACAAAGTCGCGCCGACGAGTTGCAGAAAGGTCAGTTCTAGTTGTCAGCGCGGCGACAACATGTTGAAGAGTGAAACCTTCACTTGGAAGCTGGTTCATTCCTCTGGACCTCCTTGTTCGGGAACCTGGTCGCCTGCCCCTTCTGGACATCGGGAGACACGCGATGACAGGGCCGGACATTCGGGAATACTATACACGAAAACATGGAACGTATTCTGGTGCAAAGTCTTCCCGAATTTGTTCAAGCTATTGACAATAAGGGACAATTTCAGACATCGTTGCTGCATCTGCGTTGCGCAAGGAATGCCCGAAAATCTGCATCGGAGATACGCACAGATCCGCCCAATCGATGCACCGGAAGGTAACCGGCGTCGATCCATCGCCTTACGGTACGGGTGTTAACATTGAGAGTGCCGGCAACTTCCGGAATCGTGAGAAACGGTTCTGGACGACGAGGCATCACCTTGCCTCCCGTCCAACGTCGGATGTGGAGTCACGAAGCCGCAGGTCAACATAGGTTTGCAGGTCCTCCAGGCGGTACACGACAAGCTTTGGACCAAGCTTGGCATAGCGCGGACCACCCCCCTGCACTCGCAACCGAGCCAGGTGAGACTTGGAGACCCGCAGATAGATTGCGGCTTCATTTGGATTCAGAAAATTCGGTTCGGTATTTTGCGACATCGTTCATAACTCCGTGTTGGAAAACGATGTCAGCCGATATCTGCAAATACCTCCAGCAAGTCGACCCCCCTAAAACTGAAATGGCTCAAATTTGAAAAAAATATTATTTTTCAGCGTGATACAGCCCATTCCAAAAATGGATCGGAGGAGTATTTTGCGTAATTTTAGGCGATGAAAATCACTATAACTGCAACTTGATAGCGTTTTTAGCAGTTATCAATCGTCCAGTGTTAATATGGAAGCCAAAACACCGGGAGCTGATCAACCAGTTGTTCTCTCAAATGCTTCGTCAAAAAACTCACTATCTCTTTTCGCTTCTTCTCTGAGGTTGTCAATTTCCTGCCACGTCAGGATCTCAACATCTGAAAATCGGCTTGGCTTAGCGTTCCCTGGAACCGGTGTGACCGATTGTATAAATTTGCGTGATGTCATCCAAAGAGTTCCGATTGTTGAAAACAGAATGGCTGTTGCAAAACTACATATGGAATGCAGTCCCTTATCACCATCGCGAACGACACACTCAATCTCCTGTGGCAAATCAAATCTTAAAAACGATCAGTATGAAAATTGAAAAAAGCAGGTTTCGCCGACTACCTGGCTGACTGCCTAAACGCCTTCTTATAAAACTCGATTGATGCTTTAGCCTTTTGTCTGAGTTCTTCTATTTCCAGCGGCGTCAACATTTCGACATCTGGATCACAGCTAGATTCAGGTTTTTCGATTGCTGCAGGGGCCGGTTTTCCACTCTTGTATGAAACTATTCAAAACTCCTGTGGCTACCAGTATCGGCAAAATCAGCGTTTTCAAAACACTGTAAATGATATCAGAGTGATTTTTGTAAGACCAAAATCTGATTACCAACTTTCAACGTAGCTTCAATCGACCAATACAATCTACCTGCATCACAGACAATCTGAACCATGATTTTGTATTCAAGGAATTATCTTGCCAACGGCAGATCAACCACAATCTGTCGTTCTGTTCTGTGACCCTCAACATTCTGGACGATGTTGAGTTCGACCAATCTCGGCAATTGACCAACGGCACCCCAGACGTCAAACCATCCGGTCGTTTGCCTGCCCTTATCTTCGCCTGTGCCATAATATCGAAACGACAGGGAAGAGATATTCTCGAGTAGGACAACTTCCGATGTTTTGACGGCGACGGTGTTTTCACCAAGTGCTCCGCCTGGCTGGCGACGGGTGATGAGCCGGGGCCCTGCGTCACCGCTCTCGTCGATCAGGAAACTGACATAGCGCAGTCCGCCATACTCAACATCGATGTTGGCGGACAACACAAGATCAAGCTGGTCCGGCCCTCCGCGAAACACCAGATGCAGCTTCTTCGCCTTTGGATCAAGCTGGAAGATTTTGAACACCTGTCTCAAATCGCGGCGCAGGTAGCGCTCAACCGCATCAATCTCCTGGGATGAGACCAGCCTGCCACTGACACCGGCCATTCTCTGGCTCAATACAACCGTGTTGACGAACAACCCTGACAAGATGGCCAGCAGGGATATGGCAACCAGCAGTTCTACCAGCGTGAACCCCTCTTCGCCTGTTTCGCATTCATGCTTCATCGCTACTGCCGGTCAAAAGGAAACAGCGCCCAGGTCTCAAGGCTTACCACCTCGCGTTCGTTCTTGTTGACCTGGACCGTAACTTTGTAGGCCAGAGTTGCGGCAGTGCCAGTTGGCGCTGCGGTGGCCTGCACCGGCGACACCTTTACCGAATAGGCAAATCCATTGTCTGTGCGCCCGGACTTTTGTGCAGCCTCGGGGTTACCGGCAGTTCGCAGCAGCGCGACCTGGTTTTCTGCAACTGCAAGGGCGGATGTCTTTTCCGCCAATGCCGCAGCGGAGCGCGCGCTGGATGCAATCAGATCAAAACCCTGGATCAGGGCAATGGACACAATCGCAAACGCAACAATGATCTCGATGACGGTTGAGCCTGCTTCATCCGATACGGTGTTGTAAAATTGATTAAAACTCACGACGCCTCACCACCTGCCCCGTCAGCCAATTGACTGTAACAGCGTATGTTGCGCTGTCCCGTTTGAAGCGGATGGTTCCGCCGCTGGCTGAGCCGTCAGGGTTGAACCTGATGCGATATTCATTACCGGTGCTTTCACGCTCGGATGTATCCGTGACAAGCGTGACGTGTTCCGGCCAGCTCAGCCTATCCGTCATTGCATCAGACGTGATGGTGCGCTTGTCGGCATTGAAGGTAACCGAAAAGGGCTGCCAGGCGGACAGGGATCTGGCCCGGACACGGTTGAAGTAAACCGCTACCGCATCGCCCAGTTTGCTAACTTCGGCAGCCGCTGATGGCGGCCGGATCGATGCCCAGGTGAAGCCCGCCATGATGGCTAAAATGCCGAGCACAACCAGCATTTCAATCAGGGTGAACCCGTCATCGCCTGCCGTATGTGATTGTCCGTGTTTCATTGCACCAACTGGTTCAGACTGGTGATTGCCTGCATCACCGATAAAATGATGCCGCCGACAAAAACGCCGATTAGTATGGTCAACACCGGCGGGAACAGCGCGATCAGGCGTTCCGTCCTGACCCGGGTTTCCAGGTCGGTGGTTGCGGCTACATAATTGAGCATCTCGCTCAAGCGGTTGGAATCCTCACCGATGGCAATCAGTTCCAGTGAACCGGGCCTGATGAAATCGAGCTGCCGAAGGGCTGAGGAAAGCCTGGTACCGGTGGCGACTTCAGACCCCGCGCGTTCAGCGCTCTGGCGCGATGTCGCCAGCAGGCATGACTGGCCTGAACGGCGGATGGCATCGAGAATGGCGACATCGCCCGACAGCAAGGCACTCAATGTGGTGGTAAATCTCACCGCCTCCAGGCCACGCAGTGTCGAGCCTATCATCGGCACCTTCAGCAACACCCTTATCGCCAGGGATTTACCGGCATCTGTTGTTGCCGACATTACGAGGCCAGTGAACAGAACTACGCCGGCGGCTACATATAGAACGCCATGGGCTTCAAGACTCGCCCGTGCCCCCAGCACCAGTGTCATCATCAACGGCATTTCGCCCTGCGCACCCTCGAACACCGGCGCCAGGCTCGGCACCAAATACATTACAACGATCAACACGGACACGACCGCCAGTATCATGAGAATGACCGGATACAGCAGCGATGACAGCAGCTCATCCTTTAGTTTGGCGCGGGCCTCCAGAATATCGCTCACGCGGCCCAGGCTACCGCTCAGCGTTCCGACCCCTTCACCGGCGGCAATTACTGACAGCAGGTCCGGGCCCAGCCCAATGCCTGGCGCATCGAGCGCTGATGACAAAGGCTTGCCCGACACGACCGCCTCCTTCACCGCCGTCAGAGCCGGACGGACGCGCGCATTGCCCTGTTCACCAACAACAGCGAGCGCGCGCGGCAGCGCCATGCCAGCCTCCAACAGGATACTGAGTTGACGTGTCAGGTTAATCTGGGCGCGCCTTCCAAGGCCGCCGCCCTTGCGGCCGGACATGCCCAAATCCGAATTGAAGTCTTTGGCATCTGTATCCGGTTGCAGCTTGACCGGCATGAGATGCCGGTCCCTCAGCAGCTGCAGCGCACCTGTCTCCGACGCCGCGTCGACCTTGCCGACAGAGCGTGCTCCTGACTTATCCACCGCAATGTAGCTGTATGCCGGCAATGTTACGGGCCCTGATGCCAAACCAATGCTGATGATGATACACGGGGGACACAGTGAACGCGACAGTAAGCTTTCAATAGTCAAACATATAAAGGCCCAGCAAAGTCAAATGACCGCCTATATTCAGCATTTACATGTCATGCTCCTTGGCTCACTGGTTTTTCTGAGTGCCACGATCGCCTATTATGACATCAGATATTTTCGTATTCCCAATGTCGCAACATTTCTGCTGGCAGCGAGCGGATTGATTTGCGCAACCGGATCGCTTGGACAAAGCCTCATGATTGCGATTGCAAACGGATTTGCCGGACTGGCTGCGCTTGCAGCAGTCCGTTGGTTGTACTCGGTATTTAGAAAGCAGACGGGGCTTGGAATGGGAGATGTAAAATTGGCCGGCGCGGCTTGCATTTGGATCGGGATATTGCAGTTGCCATGGCTCATTCTCGTTGCCTGTATTGTCGCATTTACACACATCTGTGTGCTGTACATCACAACAAAAAACAATGTACGATTGGCAACAAAATTGCCGTTCGGTGCGCATCTGGCAGTGGCATTATGCTATCTTGTATTGGTTGGCATGCCCTTCGATTTAGATACGCTGCCATAATCTCCGAAAGACCAGTTGGGGGAACTTTCTTTGCGGGAAACCATGAGCGATAACAGCGACTTGACGCACTCAATCTCATGCAGGACTACGCGTCGCAGAGAAGCGGACTGCAAGCAGAACGACGCCGGTTTCACCATCGTTGAACTGCTGGTCGTGCTTGGCATCATTGCCCTGATTGCCGCCCTGGTTGGCCCGCAGGCCATCAAGTGGTTCTCGAAAGCCAAAACCGACCAGGCGACAGCGCAAATGCGCAATGTCGAAAGTGCCGTTGAACTCTACTATCTGGACAACGGCCGGTATCCGACCACTGAACAAAACCTGGATGCCCTGTTAAAAGCACCCGATGATCAGGCCTCCTGGAACGGCCCATACCTCAGACGCGAAAGTGGCATCATCGACCCATGGGGGCGCAAGTATATCTACGAGTTTCCCGGCAAGGTATCGACCTACGACTTAAAGAGTCTGGGGCGTGACGGGCGTGAGGGCGGAACCGGGGAAGACGGGGACATCTCTAACTCGCAATAGGCTTTTTGCATCATCATGAAGCGCAACCTGCAACTGGAAAATAAGGGTCAGTGCAAAGCTGGCGACGAGCGTGATGCGGGTTACGCCCTGGTGTCGGCAATCTGGTTCATCGGCTTTCTGGCGACGGCAGCCGTATTGTTGTCAACGACCACTCGCTTTTCCATTCAGTCTACGGGCTTTGCCGTAGAGAATGCCAAGGCCAGAGCCTATGCGGATGGCCTGGTTGAACTGGTCGGGCTAGCCGCTGCACACGAAAACAGGGCGAGGACCGCAGGACAAAAAATTCCACGCAACGGCACGGCAATCGAATGCCGACTGCCTGCCGATTGGACCGCTCGGATAAGCGTTCAGGATCAGCGCGGACTGCTCAACGTCAATCTCGCCACACAAGCCACACTCACAAAATACCTTGAACTCGTCTTGCCCGGTCAACCGGCTGCCTCAGACATTGCGGCATCCATAGTTGCGTTTCGCAAGGCCGGCAGTTCAGGCAGCCAATTGTCATCAGGCGATGCCACGCAAGCCGGCCTGCGCAGTAGCGGGCGATTTCGCAGCCTCGATGAACTGGATCAAATCAGCGGGATGACGCGCGACCTGCACACAAAGATCATCAGGTTCTTGACCGTGCATGGCCGAAGCACTTCAATCGATACCAATTTGTCGCCAGACGGTTTTCGTAATTTGGCACAACAAATCTCTACTGGCAGAAACGCTGCGGCCGCAGGTATTCTTGAGCTAACCGTCATCGTCAGCCATCCCAAGGGCGTGACCACGGGGCGGACTGCAGTGCTCGATATCCTGCCTCATCCAAGGCGTCCGTTCACAATTCTTGCCTGGTCAGACTGGTCACAGGGCAAGGCAAAAACACCAGAAGGCGAACCGCCAGTTCGCAACAATGCACCAAGCTGCGAGACGTTTTTCGCAGCGCGCTGAGTTGCCCCACATTCGAGAGAGAGCACACTCAGTTAACGATTCGGTTGAATGTCTTTTTGAGGCTTTCAGCGCTACCCGGTTTCGTCTTGCCCTTGTCAAAACCTACCAGGCGTTTCCGGAATTCATTGGTAATCTCAAAAGCTTCCGTCGTATCGCGGATAACCCGTGGGCGAACAAAAATGACCAGTTCGGTTTTTGATTTCAGAGTATCCCTGCTTCTGAATGCTGTCCCGAGATAGGGAATATCTCCGAGCAGAGGCACTTTCTCATCCGTTTGATCTTCCGTCTCCTGGATCAGCCCTCCAAGAGTTAGCGTCTGGCCATCCTGGACGACAACTGTGGTTTCGATTTTCCTGCGCCGTATTGTCGGCGAGTCGATGCCGGAAGTCGTTGTCGGGACAACCGTGCTGACTTCCTGTTCAATGTCCAGGATCACCCGTCCACTGTCATTGACCCGCGGTGTGATGCTCAAGATCACACCGGTATCTTTCTGTTCAATTGCATTGACGACCGGGGCGTCCGCCGCTTCGACACTGGTGGACTGCTGCACGACAATAGGCACCTGATCACCGACCTGCAAAGTCGCCTTGCGATTATCCAGCACCATCAATGACGGTGACGATACGACATTCACATCGGTCACGCCGTTCAGTGCATTCAGGGCAACTTCAACATTGTCTATCGCCAGAAAATAGGAAAACCCGGGAAACACCGAAGACACTGCGCCCGTGAGTGAGTCGCTGAATGTCGCATTGTTGTTCTGACGCCCGAGATACCAGCGCACACCAAACTGAAGCTCGTCATTCAGAACAACTTCTGCGATGACCGCTTCCAGCAATACCTGGTTTGGCCTGGTGTCCACGCTCTTCAGCACTTTCAGGATCCGGTCATATTCCTCGTCGGTCGCAACCACCAGCAGTGAGTTATTGGCATCGTCCGAAACCACCCGAACCACTTCTTCAGGAGGAACATCGTCATCTTCGCCAGAATTGTTGAACGACCCCTCATCGGCAAACGCCGCCACCCGGCGCGGCTCTTCGCTACTGTCTTCATCACCGCGCGAACTGACCACACCTTGAGACACACCACGAGAAATGCTCTCGCGCGGAGCGACACCGGTTTCAACCTGAATTTTCCTGCCGGACTTTGATCGATAGACCGACCGCAATATCCGGGCCAGTTCATCCGCGTCCCGGTTTTGCACATTGTAGACATGGACACCGACGCGTTCCGCATCCGGTTTCGCATCCAGCTTGGCTATCCAGTTTTCAGCCTTTGGCAGATAGGCAGCGCGTGAGGAGATCACCAGCACCGCCTTCAACCTCACATTGGGAACAAACCGCAGGACACCTTTCAGGGGCCCGCTCTTGGTCGCAAAAATCGTATCCAGTTCCCGAGCCACGGCGACGGGGTTTGAGTTCTTCAAAGGCCGCAACGCAAAAGACATCCCCTTCAGCCAGTCAACATCAAACAACTCGGCAGATTCGCGAACTGCCGCAATTTGGTTTGGCGAGCCTTGCAGTATCAACGCATTGCGCGCCTGGTCCACACGCAAGATGGAACCCGGCGGCACAATCGGTTCGAGCACCTCGCGAAGTTCACTCGCAGACACATACTTCAACTGCAGAAAATAGTTGCGGTCGCCGACCGCTGAACTGGTCGACAGATTGGTATCCAAAGTCCGCGGAATGTTGGCTGCGGCCTGGATAGGAAGTATCCGCAACATGCCATGGCGCTCAATCATGGTTGCGCCGTTTGCCTGCAATGCGGTTTCAAATCCGCTCAGCACCTCCGCCTTGGTCAGAGGCCGCGTGGTGCGCCAGGTTATGGTTCCCGAAATGTAGCCTTCGATCGCATAATTGGCCCCCAGTATATCGCCGAGAACCGCACGCGCGGCCTGTTCAATCGGGGCATCGACCAGGTTGAAGGTGATCCGTTCACCCTGCGAGGAACGATCCGCGGCACGTGGCTTGCTCCTGCCCGGCAGCGCCAGGAAATTGTCAGTCCCGCGCTGGGTCACTCCACGAAAGGTTGAAGCATCATCATCGCGCGGCTGTTCAATCGCCAGCGTCGCAGCATTATTGTCTGCGCTCCCGGTACTCGCCGTACTGAGGGGAAGATGTTTTGAAAAGAAATTGTCGTCAGGCTCATCAACCAGCGTTGAATTACTGCAACCCTGCAATATCAGCAAGATGCCGACCAGAAAAACCGGAACGATACTACTGAAAGCAAACTTCACACTGCCCCCCCTCAATACATGAGAATTGATCAGTGTACTCCTGAGGTTGAATAATCCCTATCGGTTGCTACTTGTTGTCCACATAAAGCGGCAGTTTTTTCTGGTGCTTGCCGGATTCAACCATGATTTCAAGTGCGGAAATTTCAATCAGGGTCCAGCCCATGAACTTTTCACCGAGGCGGATCCACTTGCGCTCCTCGGTATCAAGCTTTCGCACCAGCGCCATTTGCTCTGATGAAGACATCAGAACACCTTCAAGCCTCAACTCGGCTCGTGGCGATTGCGGCTGGACAGGCTTTGGGGGCTTGGTGATTACCGGCTTCACCGGCGCCTTGACCACCGGCCTGGGCTTCGCTTTGAGCTGGCGCGTCGGCGAGAAAACCGCAGCCGACATCAGCGTACCGAGCCGAACCGGGCGCCGGGACAAGTCGGCGATCTCCGGATCTGAGCCGGACGCCTGCCAGGTAGTCGAAGGCATGATCGGGCGCAGATCATAGTCATGGTCAAACCTGCCGGACAACATCCATCCCTGCCAGGCCGCAAGCAGGACCAGAAGACATATCTGCAAAGATTTCATGTCATCCTCCCGTTACTGTTGACCTGGCACTACCGCGCGCACCGGTGAATAGATTTCAAGCTGGACATCAAGCCGCGCGTCCGGTGTCGTGACACGGTTCGGGTCAGGATCAGCCGTAACCCGGCCTGAAAAAACCGTCGTATATGGCGTGCCGGTCTCAACTGCGGCAACAAATCTTGCAACAGCATCAAACCGCCCGATCACCGCGATCCGCAGGCCGATCCATGAAAAGCCCAGTTCCTCCTTCACCGGCCGCTCGGTCACGTTCACGATTTGCGCGCCAGCGCTGGCGGCATGTCTCTTAAGCCGCGCCTGAAATTCGGCCATGCTGACGGCAGATGCATCACCGGGAGAAAACAGGGTCTGCAGCACCGTATCCAGTTGCTTGTCCGCGACGGTCCCGATTTCAGGTTTCCACTCTGCAATTTGCAGCATACGTCCCAGCTGGACGCGACGTTCACTTATGGCTTCATCATTGGACGCGATCTTGCTCGCAATACCGGCATACAATGCCCAGATGGCTGCCACCACAAGGACAACCAGAAAGACTGCCAGGATTTGCTGAAGTCCCTTCCCCAGCCGGCCGGGAACAAGTTTTGCGTTCATGGCAACGTTCCAATCCGGGCTTCAATCTGAAACCGCTCGTCATTCGAGGCACGATTGGTCACTACGGGGGAGGAAAACCGAACCTGTGAGAACACTACGGATGCTTCCAGCAAACCAATGAGCTCGGCGGCAGATTTCGCTGATCCGGTCATTCGCAATGTCCGGTCTTCAATTGCCAGCGCGTTGATCCAGGCAGACCGTGGCAGTGTTTTCGTGAGTTCCTGCCAGATATCAATCAGCCCTGGCTCGTGCTGTATTTTTTTCTGAATTCCGACCACACCGTTGGCCAGTGCTGCCTCCCTGTTCAAATTGTTGCGGACCGTTTGAGCCTTTCGGGTGGCGATCACCAGTTTTTGATCAAGTGCGGTGATGGCCTCTTCCTGCCGGGTGAGGGTCGTAAATATGTTGGCAGCACCAAGCACTAGCACCAATGCTGCCAGGATCAGGCGCCACCTGGTTCCTGTTACGGGTTCAGCACTGGCTTCCATCAGCGGATCGAGGCGCACTTCGCGACCGTCTTTGAGCAAGGCGGTCACCTCAAAATCAAGTCCCTTATCGGCTTTCAGCGCGGCAACATACGGCTCCACAAGCTCGCCGTTGAGCACCAGTTGCCGGGCTGACACTGATTGCGAACCGGCCTTGATACTGGCAACGTCCAGGCCCGAATAAGCGGACTTGCCGCTGCCGGGGACCAGCGCCCTGGCCTCCAGCGCGGCGATATCTGAAATATTTGCAGCTACGCTGAGCGGCAACTCAACAGATCGGGTCAGAAGCTGTTCAACCGGTACGACTATATTGACCTTGCGGCGAAACCCCAAAGCGCCGAACCGCGGCCTGAACAGGTCGGTTACATCTTTCGGTTGCTGGAAAATCCCGTCGATTTGCTTCCAGTTGCCGGGCGACGCCAGCCAACCGCGCCGCAACAGTGTTATGCCATCCTGCTCAACACTGATGCGATGCCGGATACGCAACGATCCGAGAGCTGATTTCACCGCATCCGGCACCAGGGAAACCAGCTGGCCGTGCCACCAGTTGCCGAATGCTCCGATTGCCTGGATGATTTTCATAAAGCTCCCCAAGCCTCATTATAGGCAGCATATTTCTGTGCACGCAAAGCCAGTTTTGGTGCGGCAAATACCCCCGCGTCATGCTATAGTCTGAGTACTAACGATACGCGCTTTCCCGATCAAACGAATACGCCGTTTTATGGGCGGTTTTATCTCGTTTTGAGCCGGGCCTGGGGGTTGAGCAAAGGTTAGGCATGAACACCGGATCTGCAACAGCTATATCATCGGACGCCGACAGGTCGGGCGGGCGTGATTCCGGGTTTCTCAGTTATTTGTCCGATCGCCGGGTTCTTGATGATTTTGCCATCGAACGTGCGTTTCGCGCCATGGATCAGACCTGGAACCGAACAGAAGCCGTGCTGGTCGATCTGGCTCTGATATCCGAAAGTGATCTGGCATCACATCTTGCCGGCTTTCTCAATCTTGAGCTGTTGCAAAAGGACGATCATCCAATCTCGCCAATTGCGGAGGATGTTCTCGAACCGGCATTTCTGAAAGCGGCGAAACTGTTGCCAGTGCAGGCGAGCGACGACGCAATTACACTGGCGACACCGTGGCCTCTGGATAACGCGCAGGCACAGGCGGCAGGTTATTTTCTGAACAGGAATGTCGTCCTCCTGGTGACAACGCCCAGCGAGTTTGAACAATTGTTTGAACAACTCTACGGCGATTCAGACGTGCTCGCAGCGCAAGGCTTGTCAGAAGCGGATCTGGGCGACCAGGCCGGTCAGGCTGACATTGACCGGCTCAAGGACATTGCCAGCGAAGCGCCCATCGTGCGGCTGGCCTCGCGGATTATCAATCTGGCCGTCAGTTCACTGGCATCGGATATTCACATGGAACCGTTTGAGGATCGGGTGCGCATCCGGTTTCGCATTGACGGTGCCCTGCGCACCATGGAAACGGCGGATCGCTCCATGCTGGCCGGGCTGGTGTCGCGCTTTAAAATCATGGCGCATCTCAACATCGCCGAAAGCCGGTTGCCGCAGGACGGCCGCATCAAGATACCGGTCAAGGGCCGGGAAATTGACCTCAGGGTGTCAACCATGCCGACCCAGTACGGCGAAACAATCGTGCTGCGTATTCTGGACCGGGCCGAAGTCGCGCTGCAGTTTCCAGCCCTTGGGTTTGATGCATCAGCGGTTGAAACGTTGCAGCGCCTGACTGCGCAGCCACACGGGATTTTCCTGGTAACCGGACCCACCGGCAGCGGCAAGACCACGACGCTTTATGCCGCCCTGACCGGCTTGAACTCGGAGGAACGCAAGATATTCACCGTGGAAGACCCGGTGGAATACAACCTGCCGGGGATCAGCCAGATCCAGGTCAAACCGCAAATCGGTCTAACCTTTGCCTCGGCATTGCGGTCCATTCTCAGGCAGGACCCGGACATCGTCATGCTCGGTGAAATCCGTGATGGCGAGACCGCGCAGATATCCATTCAGGCCTCGCTGACCGGGCATCTGGTGCTGGCCACTGTGCACACCAATGACGCGGTCAGTTCGATCTCCCGACTGCTCGACATGGGCGTTGAGCGTTTTCTGCTGGCCTCGACGCTGCGCGGTGTCCTCGCCCAACGCTTGGTGCGTAAGCTGTGCGCCAAATGCAGCGAGCCGGCAGACCTTTCCGCCGGCATTTTGGCGCAAGCCGGTATGGCTGCGGGCAAAGGCCGTCATGCAGCGCGGCGCCCGGTCGGATGTGCCATGTGCAACAAGACCGGCTATGCCGGGCGCACCACCATTTATGAAATCGTCGAGTTTGATGGCGAACTGCAACGCCTTGTTGCCGAGGACGCGCCCGTCTCAGAAATACTGGCGGCGGCAAGACAGCGCGGCGCGACAACCTTGCGGCGCTGCGGTTTGCAAAAAGTTCTGGCTGGCGACACCAGCCTTGAAGAAGTGTTGCGTGTGACGGGCGATCAACAGGCAATTGAACCAACTTGATACCAAAGGTGAAACCATGACTCGATTGAAGCAAACGTCCCTTTTGCTGGCAGCCCTTGTCCTGTCAGGCACCGCGCTGACTTTACCCGCAACCGCACAAGGTGCAAAACCGGCCGGAACCATCAAGTGCACTTTGACCGTCAGCGTGGAACTGGCAGTGGGTGCCCGTCGCCCGGTGCCGTGTGTGTTTCAGCCGACCGCCGCCAACAAGCCGGCAGTGCCGCTGGAAGTCACCATTGATAATTATGGTGCGCCGGTTAAATTGATGACCCAGGTCGATTTGTCATGGACAGTCAGCGGCTCGGGGAAAGCACCGGCGAAACAACTGGCCGGCACCTATACCGGTAATCCCGTCATGGCGAAGAAGACTGATCCGGCCAATGCACTCAGCGCCGGGGGAGAATTTGAACTGCTGCCAATGACGAGTGACAATCCAGACATGTTCAACCTGGCCAGCGGCATTGCAGCTGCAACAGTGAGGCTAAAGTAAGCGGGTATGTCCGCACTCACCAGTATGTCCCATTGCGAGGCCGGATGGAGGCGTCCATCCCATTACCGTAATTCGATCGGTCGGTTCCGAGGACTGGATCAAGATACTGGAAGCACTGACCGGGCACACCCTACTCCCGCAAAAACGCGAACCCAAGATTAAGGATGATACAATCTAACTAGCGCATTTAGTAAACTGTCGCCGTAGTTAACCGCAATTACACATTATAATATCTCTTCAAACGACCCGTTAACAGATTAATTGATGAATTTGATTTTCCTGAACGAAAAACCTGGTCACCTAGTATTGCAATCAATTGCCAGAACTTTTTTGAATCTTCATTTTCACCATATATAAATATCTGATCTACTACTGATCCTGATCCGCCCCATATTTCTGGTGCCAGCAATCGTTTCCAAAACAAATCTGGATCAAAACTGGACTCAGCGACTCTTCTGAATATCCCTGCATATCTTCTTTCTTTGGACTGGCTTAAGAGTACATCTATCTCTTTCACCGTCTCAACAATTTCGCTAATCATATGCTCATTCATAGAGGCGGATCCAGTTTAATTCCTTGGTGAAGGATTCGAATTCTTTGCGTTACAGACGACGGCGGCAACACAACAAATTCCGGCAACCCCCCATGATTCCCATGTAAAGGTTGAGCTGGGCGAACCATGATATCTTTAAACGATACTACTTGTCCAACGCTAAGGAACCTACCAGTATTCAACGCGGGCAAACCAGCCGCTTCTCGATAGTTTGGAATTGACCTTGGGTCGATTGGTGACCATGAGCGCCCTAGAGGCCCAGAAATACCGCCGTAGACTCGATAAACCGTGATGAGATCGTCTTGCCACAAACCTGATAGCGCCGTGTATCCCAAATAGAGTCCGGCCAGAAAGTCACCGAACGGAGCTGGACCATCGATACCTACCAATACTCCAGCAGTAGCCGCTGCGGCAGCCATACGACCTCCGGCCACTGCAGCAGCACGTGCACCACTACTAGCAGCAGTGAGTTCCTGATTGTACAAATGTGCAAATGCCGCTGTAAGAGCGCCGCTGGCAAATTTACCACCTGCGACTATTGCAGCTGCGCCGCCAGCAACTGCTGCCGATGCTGTGCGAGCAATTTTGCCAGCCAACCCACCTGTACCTGCTTTTCCAAATACTCCCTGGGAAAATACACCGACAGCCGCACCTATAGCATTGGCGGCAAACCCTTCCTGAAAGTTGCCCCCTTGTGCGACTGATATGGCTCCACCCACAACACCATGGATGGCCCCCTTGACGGCGGCGAACCCAACAGTTCCCAATTCTTTGAACTGCTCGACATATGTGCCGACATGAGACCAGATACCCCAGTCGCCGACCTGAGCGAATGAGAACGCCATTGCAGTGACTGCTTCCAGTATCGACCCTCCAGACAGCAGTGTTAGCGCTCCTGCAGCCAGGGTACAGGTTATCGGCCCTACCCCGCACGCCACGATCTGTATCGCACTTCGTATCAACGGTATCTTCAGCAGCGCTTTGAACACCGAGCCTATGGCCTTGAACACCGACTTGAAGAAGTTGCCGATGGCCTTGAATATCTTCGAGAAGAAGAAGCCCGACGGGTCGGTGTAACTCAACGGGTTGTTGAGCACATAGGTGTAGCGGTTCCAGTTCTGGAAGTTTTCTACATCCTGGATGTTCGGATCAGCCGACAGGAAACGCCCGATCTCGGCGTCATAGACACGCCCGTTCATGTGCACCAGGCCGACCGGGTCCAGCATCTCATGGCCGGTATAGCCGCGCGTGGTGATCGAGGTGTCGAACGCCAGCAGGGCTGTGCCTGACAAAGCCGTCCAGTCAACCTCGCGGCGTTTGCCCCAGGCATCGAAGCTCATCTTCTGGACAATGGCGCCGACCTCATCGGTGATGGTGTCGAGTGAACCGAGATTGTCTTTCAGCAGATAGCGCGTGGCGGCGATCTGTGAGTTGGAATAGGTCGAGACCACGGCAACGCCGGCGATATAGTGTTTTTCCTCCACAACCAGCGACGGCTGTTGAATGGATTCATAAGACCCGCCCATCGCATATACGGTTGTGGTGGTGCCCGATGTGGTCTGGTCTTCGCGTTTGAAGCGTGATCGGTCCGGGCCATACCAGACATTGACGATATTGGCGCCTTTCAGAATCTGGGTCGGCTTGTCGAAGGCTGAATAGGTAATGGTGCGGCCATCGCCTGCCGTCTGGTTGCCGTTGGCATCATAGCAATAGGTCGCGTTCTTGGTGCCTGCCACCTGGGTGACGGCGTTTGGGCCTGCATACTGCTGGCTGGCGGCACACGAGCCATGCACCTGGCCATAAGTATAGGTGCCGACACCGGTCTTCGATGTGATATTGCCGATGGCATCATAGGTCATGGTCACGGTTGCATTGGTGGCCTGGCCGTTGCCGTAGGTGGTGGCAATGCTGGTGACGCGGTTGAGATTGTCGTACAGAAAATCTTCGGTGAGATTCTGTACCGTGTCGCGGCGCTGGGTCAGGTTGCCCAGATCATCCAGCGTGTAGGACAAATCCTGAACCGTGGTCAGGTCCTTGACCGAGAATATGGCATTGAGTTGGCCGGTTTCGGACTCATAGGTGCGGGTGGTTTCAACACCATTGCCAAGGCGTTCCTTGGAGACATTGCCACGCGCGTCCATTTCCAGAAGCTGCCAGTAGGACGCTTGCGAGGTATAGTTCTTCACCTCAGTCAGCAGGCCATTGGCGTCGTAGACATTCTGCGTGCGCAGGCCCGACGGGTAGATGACGCTGTCGGCGCGGGAGAAACTGTCATAGGTGGTGGTGGTGGTATAGGCCGTGCCGTCTATGGTTTCCGTCGCCTGTGACGGGCGGCCGAAGCTGTCATAATCAGCAGTGCTGGCATAGCCGTTCCCACTCGTTGACGCGACCAACTTGCCGATGGCTTTGTTGCCGGTGTCGTAGGTCCACGTGGCAGTGCGTGCGGCAGCACCTGCCGAATCTGCATCGTCGATGCGCGTCAGCATGCGGCCCAGCACATCATAGGTCATGCGGGTTACCTGGCCCTTGGCATCGGTCTGCTCCACCAGCATGCCCAGCGCATTGTAGCGATAGGTCCAGGTGCCCTTGTCCGGGTCGGTATCGGAGACCTTGTTGCCCCGGTCGTCGTAGACGTAAGTGGAGGTATTGCCGAGCGGCCCCGACATGGAGGTCATCTGGCCAATAGCGTCATAGACGTGGGTAGTGACATTACTGGCGTTGTCGGTCACGGACACAGTCTGTCCGATGGCATCCTTGGTCACCGTCTTGGTCTGGCCGATCTCGTTGGTGGCGACCTGGGTGAGCCCGTTATAGGTGACCAGCTGCGTGGAATTGTCCGGCCTTGTGGTGATTATGGGGCGGCCCAGCAAATCGTACTGGATCGTGGTCCAGTGGACCGTGTTGCCGGAAAAGTAAGGTTCCGACTTCTGGATCATGCGGCCTTGCGCATCATACTCTTCATTGATGTAAGACAGCTGCCCGTTGACTAGCGCGTAGCTGAGCCTTGTGCGCAGCAGGCGGTCGGCGACCACCGTGCTTTCCGCACCACCCTGGGGCCGTGTGATGGTTCTCAAAGCCAGATCGGTGCCGCAGGCAAAGGTTGTGGGGCCGCAGGCCTCACGGATGGTGTCGGTATAAGTGCCGTCAGCCCGGGTCTCCCGGGTCACGCGGCCGAACGCATCATGGATCCAGCTTGTGGTCAGATTGTTGGGGCCGGTCAAACTGGCAATCAGCCCGGTGTCGGGATCAAAAGTACGGGTCTCGGAATGCCCAAGCGGATTGGTTTCGGTCAGTTGGTGGCGCACCTTGGCGTCATAGGTGTAGCTGGTCGTGCGGCTGGTAGCGACAATACCGTCACCGACCGGCTCGCCCCAGGTCTCGGTGACCGACGTCACTGCCCCGAATGCGTTATAGGCATTGGTTTTGGTCACCGTCAGGCCACTGGTCGACGCAACCGTCTCGGTGGCAATCTCACCGGTTGCTTCATAGGTGAAGCTGGAGGTGCGGGTAATATTCGTCTGCCCGGTAGCGGCATGGATTACACTGGCCGAGCTCAGCCGGCCCAGTATCCAGGTGGCCGCATTGTGGGTGTAGACATTGTTCGTGGTCTTGGTGAACGTCTTGCCGCTACCGGCGGTCGAAGCCACAAGCGTTGTCGGATACCCGTAATCATCATAGGTTGTGGTTTCCGTCACGGTGGACATCAGAACACCGTTCAGGTCACGGCTGGTGGTGGTAGACGTATCGGCATAACGGAAGCACTGGGCTACACCGTCGGTGCCGCCGCCGGGCCGGAAACTCACGGCCCATGTGACCTGCTGGTCTTTCAGCACAATGTCACCCGGCGCAATGGTGCGGCTGCGCTCCAGCATGCCCTGATGATGGGTCTGCCAAGCCTGCAGATAGGTGCTCTCCGTAACTATGCCTGTACTGTCATCGGTGACCTCCATGGCCCTGAAACCAAGGCCGCCGACACCAGCGATGTGAACCTTGAAGCCCTCATACTTGTAGGTCTGGGTATTTGACCCGCCAATGCCGTTGTCGGCCACAACCTTGTGTACCAACTGGCCAGCGGTCAGAATGTCGTTTACTGGATAGGTCGCATCCGTGGCAGCGGTATACACAGCCGTATCGGTCATCGTCTTGTACTGGAACTCGCTCCATAGGCCGAGGCCATTGGTGACCTTGGTCAAGTAGTCAGTCGGATTCCAGGCCGAAAACACGACATGATCGTAGTATGAACCCGATTTAGACCTCTGGTTATCATCGCCTTTCCAATAATATAAATCAGCTAGGCCATCACCGTTAAAATCTCCGGTTGCAGCGACAACATAATCATCCCAGCCAGAAGTAACCGCACCGCCGGCACCGGCAGGCAGTAATTCCTTGGTAAACCCGCCCTTGCCGTCACTGAGGAATATGCTGTCATTGTTATGGCTGTTGCTGTTTAGCCGACCTTTGCCATCCGTCTCTGTGACGTAAAAATCCGTCAACCCATCTCCGTTGAAATCACCACCTGACACAACTTTGTAGTTGTCCGGGATTCTGTTGGCGCCCGGTACATTAATATTCTCGAATGTGCCGTCACCCCGGCCGATAAGTACCTTGTCCGCCCCGCCCGACACACCTCGACCGTAATTGTCCGTCTTGGTCAGATACAGATCTGTCAGGCTGTCGCCATTAAAGTCGCCCGTGGACATGACTGAAAAGTCATCCGGCACACGTTCAACATCAGATACAGCCTGCCTTACAAATCCGCCGGCACCATCTGACAGGTGCACACTGTCAGCACCCGTTTGCTTGCCGCGCTTATGATCATCAGTCAGAACCGTATAGAGGTCGATCAGGCCATCGCCATTGAAATCTCCGGTTGCAACAACAGAATGCCCGTCCTGCACGCTGTTCGCAGAATCGACTTCCTGTTTGGTGAAGGTGATGTTGTTATTGCCAATTCTATTGGCCAGCCACACCTGATTTGGCGCTACAACTTCAATTTCTTCTCCAAATTCATCCTCTATTTCAACTTTGTATGCGCGGCCTTTATTGTCTTGCTGGTACAGATACAGGTCTGTCAAACCGTCGCCATTGAAGTCTCCAACTGCGCCAATACCCCAATAATCCACAGTTGAATCAATGACTCCGATCAGGACCTTGTTGAAGTTGCCGGCACCATCTCCGAACAGCATGCTGTCGTTCTGCGTATTGTCCAATCGGCCACCACCGTGTATATCGGAGATGTACAGATCGACATTTCCGTCACCGTCAAAGTCACCTGTGGCAATTATGCCGTCATCGTTGCGCAAGCCATCTGCATATTCACGCCATATCTTGGTGAACGTACCATCCCCATCTGACAGCCAGATCTGGTCCTTGTTTGAGCCATGTTTCTTGCGTTGAGCGTTTGAATTGACTCTCGTTATGTAGAAATCCGTCAATCCGTCATTGTTGAAATCACCAGATCCAATGACGCGTTTTTCATCGTAAGACGAACTGGTCAGCCCTTCATTGGCGCCTAGAGAAAACAAACTGAATTTGCCCGCACCATCGGGAGACCATTCAAACACAGTCGGTGCAAAGCAGTCCGTGCTGCCGACGCCGCACTCGGTGACACTTATCGGCCTGGACCGTCCGGTGCCTGAAATCTCGTAGGCCACGGTATAGTCACGCACCTGCGTTGTGCCAGCCAGCACGCGGACCTTTTGCAGACGCTCATGCTGTTCAATAACAGAGCCGGCCAGATAGGCCTTGGATGTATCCGGCCTAGCCTCATAGTCAAAGACAACAGAGTTGTACGGAGCAAGTCCTTGCGCGGTGTTTCCGGTGTAATTGACCTGCGCCAGAGACAACCGGCCAAGCACAATGTCTTCCGTATAGACAAACTCAATATAATTGCCACGCTGATCCGTTATCTTGTGCAGCATCCAGGCCCGGGCTTCACTGCGCCCAGATGCTTCTACTGTTGTTCCCCCACCGGCGCCATACTGATATACTTGTCCATTCTTCTTCCATACCTTGAACCACAATGGTCCGGTTCCAGCATTGCCGTAGGAGACGATCTTGGAAAACTCTTCCTGCTGGGTGCGATATTCGGTACCGTCAGCTCCGTTGGTTCCGACGATTGGTACGAGACGTTCTCCGTTCATGCAGAACTTGTCATCAGTCTCGAAATCAACTGGATCGATAGTCTGGTCATTGTGGATATCGGTTCCACAACGGGTAATGGAAGACAGCCCGCCTATGGACCAGCCAACCCCCATGATGCCATTGCCGGCCTGACTGGAATATTGCAGCGTCAAAGATGGTTGCATGCCCGTCGTACCGGGCGGCACTGAAATAGGGATTGAATAACTGGCGGCACCCGCAGGTGACACACCAAGCTCACCCGACGTGGCTCCAGTCAACTCCGCTGCTCGTGCTGCGCCACTCAAGCCCACGATGAAAGCCAGCAGAATGGCGATGTATGAACTGAATTGGAGGTGTCGCAAATTCAAGAAAGTTGAAAAATTACTAGTATGCACAGAATACGAACGATTAAGCATCGAACAACTCCCCAAATTAGCAAACAGACAATACTTGTCCGGATCGAGAATCATCTTCTCGATACACATGTTTTGTCGCCAATATTGAGAGGTACTTGTTCCTCTCCCCAGTTCACGGAAAGTTGACGTAACTGCAGCAAAGAAGTCAATCATATTTTTTCTTTATGCAGAGAAAAACTGCTTGCGTGCGGATGTCTCACCAATAGGTTGCAATATCCGTTGTTATCACTACCATTATCCGTGCAAGTTAAAGAGCGCATCAATACCTCAATTGGAGATTGCAACTGATTCGCTTCGATGAGTGTTAGGGAATTTGCCTGCAGCCAACTGATACTAGCTAAAGGACAATGCCATCTGGGTTCCGTAGGAACGGCAACACGGAAATCTCGAACAATCGCCTTGCTGTGGAGCACCTTCGAACTGAAGCCGAATGGTGACCAGGTAACAGAACGAATTAGATGGTGAGTAGATTACCCTTTACAGGTTGACGGCAAGCATCGGGATAACTGTGCTCAGTCCAGCTCGTACTTGGACTTGTAGTCCTGTGACAGGGAAGGGTCCTGATCTTCCTTGCGCAACAGCACATTGCCGACAACCAGCCATTCAATGTCGGTTCCCATGAAGCAGTGAAAGGCATCTTGTGGCGTGCACACGATCGGTTCGCCGCGCACATTGAAAGACGTATTGACCAGCATGGGGCACCCGGTCAGGTCCCGGAATGCGCTGATCAGCGCGTGATAGCGCGGGTTGGTTTGCGCATGCACGGTCTGCAGCCTGGCTGAGTAATCAACATGCGTTATGGCGGGAACGACGGAACGAGGCACATTGAGTTTGTCGATACCGAACAGTTCGTCCTGTTCCGCGGTCATCTGTTTTCGGTGTTTTTCCAGCACGTCTGCAACCATCAGCATGTAGGGGCTCACACCGTCGAATTCGAACCACTGCGAGACGTGTTCGGCAAGAACCGATGGTGCAAACGGACGAAAACTCTCACGGTACTTGACCTTCAGGTTGAGCATCTTCTGCATGGTTTCAGAGCGCGGGTCTCCAAGAATGGACCGGCCGCCCAGCGCACGCGGGCCAAATTCCATCCGGCCCTGAAACCAGCCGGCGGCCTTTCCGTCTGCCAGTGCCCGGGCGGTTTGCGAGATCATCTCCTTGTCCGTCAGCACTTCATATCTGGCACCGGCAGCGTCCAGCGCGGTTTCCGTTTCGCTGGCAGAATAGCTGGGACCGAGATAAGATCCGCGCATGCTGTCCGTGACGTCGGCAACCGTCCTGTCATGCTGCAGTTCTCCGTGCCATGCGGCCAGCGCTGCGCCGACGGCACCGCCGGCATCGCCTGCCGCAGGCTGTACCCAGATATTCTGAAACGCACCGTCGCGCTTGAGCTTGCCGTTGGCTACGCAATTGAGGGCTACGCCGCCTGCCAGACACAGATTGGGAATGTCATGTTCTTCAGCCAGTGCACGCACCATGCGAAGCACGATTTCTTCTGTGACAGCCTGCACCGAAGCCGCGATATCCATGTGAAACTGGGTCAGGCGATCGGTTTCGGCATTGCGCACCGGTTTGCCGAACAGTTCGGCAAACCGGTCTTTGGTCATGGTCAGGCCGGTGCAGTAATTGAAATAGCTCTGATCCAGTTGAAACGATCCGTCTTCCTTGAGATCGACAATGTGCTCCAGTATGAGATCCTTGAAGCGCGGCACTCCATAAGGAGCAAGTCCCATGACCTTGTATTCTCCGCTGTTCACCTTGAAACCGGTGTAATAGGTGAATGCCGAGTACAGCAATCCGAGCGAATGGGGAAAGCGCATCTCCTTGACCATCTGCAGGTCTCGCCCACGCCCGATTGCAACTGACCCGGTTGCCCATTCGCCAACCCCGTCAAGTGTCAGCACCACCGCTTCTTCAAACGGCGACGGGTAGAAGGCACTGGCAGCGTGGCTGATGTGATGTTCGCAAAACAATAGTTTTTCGGCGTTGGCAAAGCCGCCGTCATGTTGTTTCAAATTCTTCAGCAGCATCGTCTTCTGGAACAGTTTTTCCTTGAGCCATACCGGCATTGCCAGACGAAAGGATGAAAACCCGCGCGGTGCAAAGGCCACATAGGTTTCCAGCAACCGTTCGAACTTGAGGAACGGCTTGTCGTAAAAAACCACATGATCGATATCGGCGATCTTGAGGCCTGCTTCGGACAGGACATAGTCGATTGCGTTACGGGGATAGGACGCATCATGCTTTTTTCGGGTAAAGCGTTCCTCTTGCGCGGCGGCCAAAATTTCTCCGTCCCGCACCAGTGCTGCAGCACTGTCGTGGTAAAAGGCAGAGATACCGAGTATCGCTGTCATCAGAAGATTGTATAGATAAACGGCGCGATGGCGGATCCCTGGGTGAGAACCAGCAGGCCGCCGAGCAGCACCATCATCGTCAGGATGGGCAACAGCCAGAATTTTTTGCGTACACGCAAAAATTTCCACAGTTCAGCGACAAATGACATTTCACGAAAACCTTTCTAGAACTGGTCGCGCATCGAACCGGAGGTCGTTTCGTCCCGGGCAATCCAGTAGGAACTGGCACCAGGATCCCGGTTCAGATGCAGCAGGTCTTTCCTGCGCAGCTTGAAGATCAGGGCGGTTGGTGTCACTGCAATGAAGAAAATCAGGCCCATGACAACAGGTCCGATGATCCGGCCGAGCAACATGCCGAACTTGAACCACAAAATGTTCAGCGGTTTCAGAACCGCGGGAAACAGAAAACCTGCTGTTATAAATGCGGCTGCCACAGTGAGCGCCCACCAGCGGGGGGACCCGCTGTAAACCAGCGGCCAAAGGCCGATCAGGACAAATACGACGGAAAAAACAATGCCGAAACTGCGTTCTGACCCGACAGTCACAGCATCATGCTCATCGATGTCTATCACTGCAATGTACCCGCTTTGGATCCAATAACAACTCTCTACGGGACCAATAGGTCACCAAAACTGTTTTAACCAGCCCAAAAATGGTTTTGCTGTTGCGACCTTTTCACCTTTCTAGTTTCCATTAGAAAACAATCTGATCGATTGAGTTGATTCAATTGAAGGCACCACAACCTTAGGTATGTATTTTATTGACGGCATTTCGAATAATTCTGATGCGGGTTTAAAGTGGGAGTGTTGGTAATAGCATGTCGAGCTGGGTCAAAAATGTTTTTCTATTGCTCTGTAGTTTCGCTGTATCTGTCGTGTTTTTCGAATTAGCACTGATATTCTATAAAAATTTGCAGGAAGCAAACGTTCCGCGAAGCTTGCACACATCTCGTTCATTGACGAATTTGGAGCTACATGACTATCAGAATCATTATTGCAGCCCTCCGTTTTCGCGAAACAGACTACACTCGACGGTCAAATCCAGAGAACGCCCGCTTTCGGCGTTCTTCCAATTTGAAAATGACCAGGTCAATTTCTACGTTCACAATGAGTTGGGGTTTCGGGGCACAGCCAGACCTATCGCGGGCAAGTCCGGTGTGTTTGTAGTAGGAGACTCCTTCACCCGAGGTGTACTTGCCGATGAAACAGAAACCATTCCCGCATTTCTGAATCGGTGGATCAGTGACTACCAATTTCTGAACTTTGGAACCGGCGGTCACGGCACATTGCAGCACCTTGAGACCTACAAGGAGTTTGCAAATAAGATCCCGCATGAAGCCATTATGGTTCTGATCTATACTCCCAATGACCTGCAGGACAACATCGGTTTCAAGCGTTTCTTGCTTAAAGAGAATTCAGCGCAAAAAGCGTATTGGAAGTCGTTGAAATCTAAAATAAGGCCCCAAATCGAAAGTCTTGGTGAAACACAAACCGGGCAGTTGATCGCAAAATCATACTGGACGTTGAGGAGGCAGTTTTCGCCTAGCCCATCCTCACCGACAGAGAAAGAACTCGTACTTCTGCGCCAATCTCTCACCGACTTGAAATTGGAAGCTGGGGCAAGGCCATTTCACTTAGTTACCATTCCTGGACGAGAGGAATTTGATCATCAAGATAGATGGCAACGTAACAATCCGGTCGTTTATGCTAACCTGGTTCGAAGGGAAGTCGATAAACTAGGAATGGCACTTGACATCAATGTGCTTCACCTGAAGGAGAGTATTTCAAAGCGTATCCATGAATATGGGGTAGACGCCGTTTATGGTTGGCCGAACTATCATTTCACGGAGCAAGGGTATTATTTTGCAGCTCGGGAAATTGCAACCTGGTTGAGCGCAAAAACCCCAGGCTTCAAAGCTGAGATCGAAGACAAGTTCGTAAACAGAACGCAGTTCAATCCAGCGCGGCTGGCTTGCCCTTGAGGCAACCTAGTTTAGAAAAAGACATTACTGCCTCACAAGCTCGCCACACACCTCATAGGAATATTCGGACGACAATCTACAGACAATTTGCGGGAGTTTGCCCCTCCATCACCATGTTCTTGAGTGTTGCAGGCAATCTTCTGACGGATGTTGAAAGGTTCAGCTTCGGATGTAAACATGGTCAGACAGGACTTTAGAGCTGAAGTTGGCTCTGCCGATCTATATCCCGTCTCAGCTTTACAACACTATCCGATCGTCCATTGTCTAACGCAATCTGAGTGCCATAGAAACGGCAACACGGAAGGCTTGGTCAGCAGCGCAGCTTCAATCCAAAAACAATTTGTTAGAATTCTCAAAATGCCAATGTTGTTTCAACTGTTCAAACTCAAAAACATGTCAACAGAATTGGATTTCACCTTACAATTTACGGGATCGACGTTTGTAGCGAGGGTCAGCAAGATTGTTTGCTAGTTCGTCTACCGTTCTAGTTACTGTATCGCGGGAAAGTTTCTTACGCCCAAGCTGGCCTTCCAGGAGACGTAACAATTTTGCAACCGACTTTGCACCACTCCACTGACCCGTTTCAACCAAACCAACAATTGGCTCATACAGTTCGCCACGTCTGCTTGGACGGCCCCTTTTAGGTGCAGGTGAAGCGATTGTTCGCCATTGTCCCTGTTGGCTTGGCCATTCTCCTTTCAACCTGTCGTTTTCGACCCATCTGCTTGCTTGTTTCAAATCCATCACAACGAAGGCATCTGGTGCTAGTAACCTCTCTTGCCCCCCTGCCAGCCTGGAAATCGAAGCCGGTTTCAACCCAAGATGGACGTTTGGCAATCTCCGATGCAAGGGCCAGACAATGTTAAGAATTTCACCTGTAATCCGCACCGGTTTTTGCGGAGGATCCTCTATTACATAAATGCCGGCATCGTCGAAACCTGCAGGCCAGCCAAACAATTGCAGCTCGCCCTTCTTCACTGCATCTGCCAACATTTTGTCCACTCGTCCAAACCACTTTTCAGGAGACAGACGAAACTCTCTCAAATACTCCGAACTCTGCTTCTTGAGTAACTTCAGATCTGGTGAATGGCGTTGGGTTGACCAGAGCTTGCAGTGCAGCGCTTCCCTCAACGCTCCCAATGAACAATAGCCATACTTCAATACTGCCTCAGCCGTAGCAGTCGCAATTGGATCCCTCAATGCATAGTCAGGTTTTCTGATGGTCAGTTGGGGATGGGACATAAAGCGTCTCCAACAAAGAAACATCGAAGCCATCCATACCACATTGTGGAAAATTACGGGCTCAAAACTGGAGACTAAAACGAACAATATGGCAACAAAGTTGCTTCCAAATTGCTTCCAGTTGATCTTTCAGGAGAATGTGTTCAGCGCTAAGCCATTGAAATGATTGGTGGGCGCACAGGGATTCGAACCCGGGACCGTCTGATTAAGAGTCAGATGCTCTACCAACTGAGCTATACGCCCTCACCAATTCATACAGCTGTCAGATGTTGTTAAACGCACCCGCGGCTGGCGTGCAAGGGGCGCGCATGTCCGAGCGCGCCCCTGCATCAAGTTCGGATGCCATATCAAAGGAGTAAATGAAAGTCTACCGGCAAATGTTGCAATGTGCCAGTTCTCTTCACATTGATAGTTAAGACCGGAGCCCGGAATTCGTTAAGGGCCGCGGCGTTCTGCGCCTGCCAGCGCCTTAACAGGCGCCGTGGCATCACCGCGCATGCGCTTGACCTCCAGCTTCGACAGAGCCGCAATATAGGCCTTGGCAGATGCAACCAGCGTATCGGGATCAGCCGACCTGCCCGTCACCTGGCGCCCGGTTTCGACATCTTCCAGCCGCACCGATACCTCCGCCTGCGCATCGGTGCCTTCGGTCACCGCATGAACATCATACAACGCCAGCTTGGCTTCGTGCGGATGCAATGCGTTGATTGCGTTGAACGTGGCATCCACCGGGCCATTGCCCACCGACTGCACCGTTGACTGCTGGCCGTCGATATCCAGCGTCAGCGTCGCGGTCTGCGGGCCCATGGTACCGGCGATCACCGTCAACGCCACGACCTTCATTCGGTCTGCCGCCGACGCAATCCCCTCATCCACCAGAGCCTCGATATCCTCGTCGTAAATGTGTTTCTTGCGGTCAGCCAGGGCCTTGAAGCGCACAAACGCATCCTGGAACGCATTGTCGGACAACTCATAGCCCAGATCTTCCAGCTTCGACTTGAAGGCGTTGCGGCCCGAGTGCTTGCCCATCACCAATGAAGTCTTGGTCACGCCAACCGATTCAGGCGTCATGATCTCGTAGGTTTCCTGGTTCTTCAGCATGCCGTCCTGGTGGATACCGCTTTCATGGGCAAACGCATTGCGCCCGACAATGGCCTTGTTGTACTGCACCGGGAACGAAGATACCGCAGCCACCAGCTTCGACGCGCGGGTCAGCAGTTCCGGTTTCACATTGCAGGCATAGGGCAATACGTCATTGCGGGTTTTCAGCGCCATGACGATTTCTTCCAGCGCCGCATTGCCGGCCCTCTCCCCCAGCCCGTTGATGGTGCACTCGATCTGGCGCACCCCGCCGTCGATGGCAGCCAGCGAGTTGGCCACCGCCATGCCCAGGTCATTGTGGCAATGGGCGGAGAAAATCGCCTTGTCGGAGTTGGCCACGTTTTCCCGCATGGTCACAAACAGGTGCCGCATTTCGTCCGGAACCGTATAGCCCACCGTATCCGGCAGGTTGATGGTGGTGGCGCCTGCCTTGATGGCGGCATCGACGCATCGTGCCAGATAATCCAGCGGCGTACGCGTGGCATCCATGGCCGACCATTCAACGTCGTCGCACAAGGACCGCGCCAGCGTCACCGTCTCGTGGATGATGTCGAGCACTTCTTCCTGCGTCTTGCGCATCTGGAATTCCAGATGGATCGGCGACGTGGAGACAAAGGTGTGAATGCGTGGCCGTTTTGCATGCTTCACGGCTTCGCCGCAGCGCTTGATATCGCCGGGAATGGCCCGTGCCAGGCCTGCGATAACCGAATGCTCTGTCCGCCGTGCAATCTCTGATACGGCTTCGAAATCTCCTTCCGATGCAATCGGGAAGCCTGCCTCGATCACGTCCACACGCATTTCGTCCAGCAGTGCCGCCACCTGCAGCTTTTCGTCGAACGTCATGGTGGCGCCGGGCGACTGCTCGCCATCGCGCAAAGTAGTGTCGAAAATAATTACCTGGTCTTTTGACTTGCTCATGGGCCTGATGCTCCATCCTCTTTTGCCTGGTTGTGCGGGCGGGCCTGAAACTGTTCAGGTGAAATCGCACTCATCACGTGCCGGCATATTACGGTTGTTTGCTTGAAATTCCGAGTTCCCCTGAGCATCCGTCTCTTTGGTGATTGAACACCGGACAGCCAATGGTCAGGGGCAAATAAGGAGGAGGCCGGCGCGTAGCAGAGCGCGGCCCTTGCGGTCGATTGCATTGTCTATGACAGACTTCATGTGCTCTTCGCCGGTTCCTTCGGATTTCCCCAACCGCACTCACAATGCCGTGGGAAAGTTAAGGGAGTTTTACGGCAAGCCGCCGACCCGCGCAAGCGGTAACACCCTTCATTTTTGCGCTGGCCGGCATTTCCTCCATTAAACCCCGCTTGCCGGAGGTCATCTACACGCTCGCCTGCCTGGCGAGGTAGCGCCCGAGAAACAGCGGCAAGGTGAACAGAACCGCACTTTCGTCGGCAATTTCGCCGCGCGCGGCGCAGCGATTGACTTCGTGAACCCGCTTTTCCGGATCCGGAAGATCGTCAATGGCCTGTTCGATGCGGTCCAGGTCAAATGGCAGGTCATCCACCTTGCGCAGCCGGTTCAGCGTCTCGCGAAATGCCGGTTTGGCTTCCGCGGCTTCCAGCACCTTGCACGGGCTGAGCGGAAGCCGCTGGGTGTTGGTGCGCACCGATTCCGGCAGAACGCCAACCATCGCCTGCCTGAATATCCAGCGCCCTACCCCGTCGACGCGAAACACCTCGGTCGGCAGGCGCAGCGCATAGTCCATCAGGTTCCGGTCAAGGAACGGGAACGCGTAGCTGGTGCCGTGGCGCGCGGCCTGGCGTGCCAGCAGTTCCAGCCCCACCGGAATACTGCCATTGTTGAGCAGGGCAAGGCGGTTTTGCCGGGTTGTCGGACCGGCACTGTTCGTGCTGACGGTCGCGTCATTCATGAAGTCGGCCAGCGAATGGACAGGCGGTTCAACGGAACCGAATTTGTTCCGCAGGCCGTCGGACAGGGTTTGCGGCAGCACGTGGGTGCCGATATCCGCGGCCAGGGTTTTCCAGGCCGGCCTGCCGGTCTTCTCCCTGTGGGCGTCAAGTTCGCGGGCCAGCCGTCGCCATTTGAGTTTCAGGAGGTACTCGGACAGGTCCCCGCGTCCGTTGAAGCTTACCAGGTGATCACCACCAAAGCCGGACAGGATCGGTCCGTGGCCTGCCGCACCGGCCAGGCCGGCAATGCGTTCGTAGGGATCGTCTTCATGGCTCAGCACCGGCTCACCCAGTGCGACATTGCCGGTTGCAAGTGCGCCAAACGGTAAAGCATCGACTGCGACGGCACGCAGATTTTCTTCCGCCTGCGCGGTTACACTGGCATAGGGCGCACCATCGACGATGTCGACGTCACACCGCCGCCGCGCCTGGATGGAATAACCGTGTACGGTGTCGCCACGTGCACGCAGTGCCCGGGCCGCAAGGACGGAAATCGCGCTGCTGTCCAGCCCGCCGCTCAAATGGGTTGCGGCCGGGCCCTCCTCCGGCAGCCTGCGGCGCACCGCGTCTTGCAGCCGGACCCGAAGCTCGTCAGCCATCCACGTTGCCGGAATCGAGGCCGAAATGGCTTTGCCGGGTTTGAGTTTCCAGAAGGTTTGCGACCGCACCTGATCATTCTCGAACACCAGCATTGTTCCGGGCATCACGCGCCGCACATCACGCAGGAAGGTTTGTTCACCGGTATTATGATCTCCGACCGCCAGCCGCACGACGGCATCCCGGTCAGGAGCATCGCTGGCGAAACCGGCTGCACAGAGCACTGACTGCAATGAGGCAAACGCCAGGTACTCGCCGGGCCGATAGCTGTAAAACAAGGGTCGCACGCCAACACCGTCCCGGCCCAGCAGCAGACTGCGTGTGTCCGGGTTCCACAAAGCCAGGGCGAAATCCCCGTCAATCAGCGCAAGTCCGGCGGCATGGTCGCCGTGCGTGGCCAGTGTGCCGGCCAGAACCCCGGACATTCCGACATCCCGCCCGAGGCCCATGTCATCGGCAAGCTCAAGATGATTGTACAATCTGTGGTCGCAGGCCAGGACCCCTATTTTCGGGTCCGCTGTTATGGGCCGACCGGCGCGCGAAGCTTCGCCCGGCGCACGCAGGTCGCATTGCAGCAATACGGCATGATCGTCGCAATATGCTTCAGGCTCGGTGCACGAGGCACTATCCTTCAGCGCAGCCGCCAGCTTTTCCGCGACGTTGCTGGAATTGCGACCGGTGAGTGAAATCAGTCCGGCAATTAATCCTGTCATATCTTACGACGGTCCGAGTTCTTGCGGGAATATCGGATTGTCGTTGGTGTTGTGCGGCAGCGATCCCCGCGTAATCGCGAGGATGGGTACCAACCTCAATTGCGGTTTCGTCCAGGTTTTCCGGGATTTTATTTGATGTTCAGGCACATCAAGAGCCATTGGCGACGGTCCGCCGTCCTTCGGATTACGCACGTTGATACTCCACGCTACTCAATTACAAACTTTCAGATCAACGATTAATAAACATACAGTGTTTAATAAAAATTTACCCCGCGATAGATATCGTACCAGCGAAAATCAGATAACGCGGTGTAGATGAATTATATAATTTTTAACGATTTAAATTAAATTGGATAAAAATCGTTAAAAATCAAAACATTCGAAATATTGATTTGTGTCAAAACGACAATACTGGGCACAGGTGAGTGATTTCTGCGTACAAGAGGTGCGAAATAATGGTGACGATTAACGGGACGGCAGGTGCGGACACTATTGAGCCGGGCAATAACTCAGCCGGCAACAACAACCTCAACGGCAATGACACCATTAACGGCCTCGACGGGGAAGACTTCATTTCCGGCGGTCGTGGCAGTGACAGCCTGTTCGGCGGTCTGGGCAACGACATCCTGAATGGCGTCGACGGCGGACAGGCAGATATCCTCGACGGCGGAGTTGGTGACGATATAGTCGATTACAGCAACGCAGCCAGCCGACAACGGATTTTCTTCGACCCTGCGGGAAATTCCAGGGGCGAGCGAGCAAGCGATACATGGATATCCATTGAAGGCGTCATGGGCGCCACCAACCACAGGAACACCATAATCGGTGCAGGCACCGACGACCGCATTATCGGCGGCAATATGAATGACCGGCTTTTCGGGCGTGACGGTATGGATGCACTGGAAGGACGCCAGGGCAATGACAGGCTGGACGGTGGTGCCGGATTTGACATTTTGAACGGCGGTCGCGGTTCGGACCGGCTGACCGGAGGTGCGGACACCGATATTTTCTATTTTGAAGCCGGCGAAATCGACGGCAATGACAGAATCCAGGATTTCGAACTCGGAACCGACCTTGTGTTCCTTGAAAAAACCGGCGTTACCCTGGCGCAGGTCAGCCAGATCATAGCCAGCAATGCCATAAGCGATCCAAATGGTGACATTGTTTATACGGACCCGACCGAAGGCGGCACAATTACGTTCAGCGGCGTGTCCTACAATGCGCTTACCGCTTTTCTCGGAACTGGGGGTGATCTGTCTTCAGTATTCTATGTTGGCACACCTTCACCGGCACCGCAGTCAGGGCCTCCCGGTATTCCAGCCCTGCCTGAAATTACCCGCGGCACCCGGCGCGCCGACACGCTCGAGGGCGGCGATGACAGTGACTTCCAGTATGGTCGTGGTGGCCGTGACACGCTTGACGGCGGTGCCGGATCCGACTTTCTCAATGGCGGTCGCGGACGCGATACCATGACCGGTGGTGATGGCGCCGACTGGTTCGTCTTCGGACGCCGGGATACCATTATCGATTTCAATATTGCAGAGGGTGACACCATCCTGTTCAGGGCATCCAGGGGTTTGACCTTTGATGACCTCAACATCCGCCAGGTCGGTTCCGACACCCTGGTCTCGATCGGTCGCGCGAGAATGCGGCTCGAGGATTTCACCGACACGCTGACCGAAGACAGCTTCAATTTCGCCTATGTACCCGGCGAAACTGAATTTGACCTGTTGTAAGCAAGTATCTTTCTAGTCTGCGCTCAGGAGGTCGAGAACCTCCGGCATGAACTCGTGTCCCCATGGCCGGGTCAGGCGCAGCACCCGTGTGCCGGCCACCAGAGTGCTGATCTGGCTGAACTGGCCTTCCCACAGACCGAGCGCGCCGACAAACTGCGGCCGGTAGACATGCTCGGTGACCGCCTGCATGGCGTCCAGCATATCAAGCCGTTCAAGCACAGGCCGGCCGTTTTCCGCGCGGTTCTTTTCCAACACGATAATACGCCTGACAGCGTGTGGCCGGTCATCACCCGCGTGGGCATTGGCGACAAAGTACTTGTCCAGCCGCTGACCGACCGGTTGATGGCCGTCGGGGTCAATCCCGCTCGCATCAAGCGCATTGCGCCATAGCTTGAAGGCCGTGCCGGAGGGATAGACTACGGGCACTGAACTGTCCGTCGCGCTCCACAGCGCACACGTGTCATCCCCGAGCGCGCTGTACCCGTTCATGGACAGTTGCTGGGCCAAGGTTGATTTACCGGCCCCGGACTCGCCCAGCAGCAGCGTCGCACTGCTCCCGAAAGCCAGCGACGCACAATGCAGCACGAGGCTTTCGCGCAACAGCAGGGCAAGCCCAAGAGCGCTTCCCATCGTGTAGAGGGCCACGGTCGGAACATCGGCAGCGCTGTGGGGCGTTATGTAGATTGTGTGCCCGTCCGGTATCCAGAAATCACAAACATCGGACGCACAAAAACACAGGCCGCCGTCGGGACTTCTCCACACTGCCCAATGACCGGTATCTGATTTCGCGCGCGCCTGCGTGACCACGCGTGCAGCGTCGGGACCGGTTTCTATGCGGATATCAGGTGCGCCGGGGCGCGCTGCGCCAAGCATTTGCGGAATGGCGAATGCCGACCAGATCAGCAGGCCGTGGCATCGATACCAGTGTCCGTTCTCGCTGTCAGGCAATGGTTCTTCGCCAGTTCCTTCAGGGTTCCCACCGACAACCGAAGATGACCGGGGAAAGTTAAAAGAGCTTTACGGGCAGGTCTCGCATCACAGGCTCTCTATGCCAGGTCAAGCTTACCGGAACTGACGTTGACCGCATATCCGCCAACCCGGACACCCGTCAGGCCGCCCTTGGCCGCATCTGCTTCCAGTTCGATACGGCTGGCGCGTCCCATGTCTTCACCCTGCATGATGACCCATTCCCGCGTGCCTTCCCAAGGGCCCTCATAGCTGAGCAACGGGCCGGGAAACCCAGCTGCTGCCGAACCGGTTGCCGGATCTTCCGCTATGCCGGACAACGGCGCAAAGGCGCGGGCGTGGTAATCGACGCCTGTGCCGGATTCGCCTTCACAGTAAAGATAAGCCAGAAACGCCCCCGCAGCGCCGAGAGCGGGCCAGTCAGCCATGGAGGTCTTCGCTTCAGCCAGCGTGGTGCGATCTTTCAGGGGCACATACAGGACCGGGTGATTGCCCGGGTCAAACACGCTGGAACGATGCGTGCCGCAGCCGATCTGGTGCTCTTTCAGCGACAGGGCGGCGGCTATTTTCTTATCCGACGGCACATTGGTCCACGGCTCCGGCATGACGGCTGCGGAGAACCGGGCGAACATGCCCGCTTCCCGGGCATCGAGCGCAACCGTCACCAGGCCGACGCCCTCTTCCAGCCTGACCTCGTCCTTGATGCCGAACAGATCCGCCAGCAGAACGGCAGTGCCCACGGTTGGATGCCCGGCGAACGCGAGTTCGCGACCGGGTGTGAAAATGCGCAGTTTGGCGGTGTTCGCCTCATCTTCCGGCGGCAGCACGAACACCGTCTCGGACAGGTTGAACTCAGCCGCGATTTTCTGCATCTGCTCGTCGTCCAGCGACTGGGCCTCGAGCACGACGGCCAGCGGGTTTCCCGTAAAAGCTTCGTTGGTGAATACATCAAGCGTGTGAAACGAATACTGCATTGGCCAATGTCTCCCGTGACGATGAGGATAGGTCAGCATTGCTGACATATAATGCGGTTCCAATCAATGCGAGTTTTGTCAGGGTGACAAATCGCGGTTTTACCTGTCACACACTGATGAACAGCGCTGTGACGAGTTCCCGGCAGATCATCACCTGACCCGGAAGTATGGTCTTGTAATGCATGATGCGTGACAAAATGATGCCGCCATCGGCAGTTGCACCAGGCAGGTCAGCCACGTCTGCAAGATCAACCTCAATGCGCAGCGGACAGATCCCGGTAAACTTTTCCAGCCACCGTTGCCTCGCGCAAACAACGGTCCAGCCGGAATCATTTCACAGGAAATCCGCGTAAGCATCTGATTTGCGGATGTTTAGCAAATTCGAATAGTCCGTATCAAGAGTTATTTGGCACCAATGTGAGTTTACTCACATCTTCGTGAACACCCGCCTGACATGTTCCGGCGCAGTTAAAACCGACCACTATATGGAGACTACACCATGGCAAAATACCGCCACGACCTGCCGATCGGGAAAGGCAAGCAATTCCTTCTCGACGGCGGACTGGAAACCACTTTGGTGTTTCTGGATGGCATTGATCTGCCCTGCTTTGCATCTTACCCGCTGATCGCGGAAACATCAGGACGCACCCGTCTGCGCGACTACTATAGGCAGTATGCCAACATCGCCATCAAGGCCGATGCCGGCTTCATCCTGGAAAGCGTCGGCTGGCGCGCCAATGCGGACTGGGGTGCGGAACTCGGCCACAATGCCGAGGACCTGGCTGCGGTAAACCGCGAATCCATCCGGCTGATGGAGGAAGTGCGGGCGCAAATCGAAACCGACAACACTCCGATGGTTCTGTCGGGATGCATCGGCCCGCGTGGTGACGGCTATCAGGCAGACACCGCCATGACGATCGAGGAAGCCCGCGACTATCATGCCACGCAGATCAACACCTACGCGGAAACCGCAGCGGACATTGTCACGGCCATGACCATGACCAACATGGAAGAAGGTGCAGGTATTGCCATCGCGGCAAAGCAGGCCGGCATCCCGTCCGTGATTTCCTTCACGGTGGAAACCGACGGCAAGCTGCCGACCGGCCAAAGCCTGAAGGAGGCCATCATGGCCGTGGACGAGGCATCCGGTTCAGCACCTGCATATTTCATGATCAACTGTGCCCATCCCGAGCATTTTGCCGATATCCTTGAGCCGGGCGCACCATGGATGGATCGCCTGAAGGGAATTCGGGCCAATGCATCGCGCATGTCGCATGAAGAACTGGATGCCTGCACCGAGTTGGACGACGGTGATCCGGAAGAGTTCGGCACCCTGCATGCATCGCTGACCAGCCAGTATCCCAACTTCACGGTACTGGGCGGTTGCTGCGGCACCGACCACCGCCATGTCGGCGAGGTGTTCGCCAAGTGCGCCCACACCGCCAGCAAGGCTGCATAAGACAAAGCACTCTGACTTGCCCGGCCAGCCGCGAAGGCTGGCCGGGTATTTCCGGCTTGAGTCCGGCTCAACCCGGCGTCCGTATCGCGGTATAGCGGTAGACAGATCGAGCCCAGTCTTTCATTCTGGTTTGCCAAGGCACCAAGGCGTGGAGGACTAAAGATGAAGCTGACCGACGAGCAACTCGCGGAATTTGACGAGCTTGGATACCTGTTCACACCATCGTGCTTCTCGGAAGCTGAAATCCAGGTGCTGCGCGACGAGGCCGAGGAGATTTACAAGTCCGACCGCAAGGAGGTCTGGCGCGAAGATACCGGCGCGCCGCGCACCGCCTTTGCCGCCCACACCTACAATGAAGCCTTTCGCCTTTTAGGCTCGCATCCGCGCCTGATCGATCCGGTCAGCCAGCTGTTTGGCGAACAGGTCTACATGCATCAGTACAAGATCAACGCCAAGGCGCCTTTCGACGGCGCGGTGTGGCAGTGGCACCAGGACTACGGCACCTGGGCGCGTGATGACGGCATGCCGGAACCCCGGGCCATGAACATCGCCGTGTTCCTGGACGAGGTCATGCCGATCAACGGACCGTTGATGTTCATCCCGAAAAGCCACAAGGGCGGTACGCTGGATGCCTCGCATGACACCACCACCACGTCCTACCCCCTGTGGACGCTCGACAATGAAACGGTGACCGAACTTGCAGACGCCGGCGGCATTATCGCACCCACCGGTCCTGCCGGCTCGGTCATGATGTTCCACGGCAACCTGGTGCACGCCAGTCCGCCGAACATCACGCCCTACCCGCGCAAGATCGTCTACCTGACCCTGAACGCGGTCTCAAATCACATCACGCAGTTCAAGCGCGAAGACTGGATCGCCCATCGCGACTTCACCCCGATAGACCCGGTCAGCGACGACGCCCTGCTGGAATACGCCCGCTCGCACAGCAAGGCTGCGTGAAGCAACACCCTCACTGCGGGGTCGATGGCGAAGCCCACCGGTGCTATTGATGCATGGCTTGCGCTGCCGCCGGCGCCTTGTAGCGGTCTTTGGGAATTTCCGCGACTGCGGTAATTTCAATGACCAGGTCAGAGTTGTAGAGCGCAGCGACTTCAACAGTGGTGGTCACCGGATAAGGATCGGCAAAGAACTCCTGCCTTATGTCACCTGTCTGCATGAAAGCCGCAATGTCGGTGGTGTAGTGGACCAGTGAAATTACATCACCCATCTTGCCGCCGACAGCCGCCAGCACGGTCTTGATGTTGGTCAGCACCTGGCGCACCTGTGCCCGCATGTCACCGGGACCGATGATTGTACCCGATCTATCGAGAGACACCTGACCCTTGAGGTGAACGACCTGTCCGGACCCTTGCAGGACCATCATGGAAAAGGCACCGAACGGTTGCCAGACATTATCGGGATTACAGCTCTCGGCCATTTGCATCACCTTTCACATTGGTTATTTTCATCCGGCCTGTGGTCACGCAATACGAGTTGCACCCGCCTGGCTGGCCGACGCCGGCAACCTTCAATCCAGCAGGTGCTGCACCAGTGTGCGGGCAAAGCCCGGCATGCGGTGGTGTACGTGGAAACCGGCGCGCCGGAAGATGACGATTTCATCGAGTTCCGGTTGGTCCTGCAGGTCGATGTAACTCATCATGCGGGCTTTCAGCTCGCGCGACGGGACATCGAAATCAAACACCGCGCACACAGCACTCATGCCGGCGTCTTCGATCAGCATGTAACCCGGTTGCCTTGTGGCATCCGATGTGGACAATCCTGCCTCCTCGAGCAGTTCGCGCTGCATGGAACCTTCGATGTCGAGCTTGCCGTCCTTGATGTCTTCCGGGTCCGGCGTGCCGGCCATCGGATAGACCCGGCCGCTGGTCGCGGTATAGGGCGCCATGCGCCCGAACAACAGGTGGCCTTCACTTGAGCGGACCACGGCACATCCGAACACGTTGCGTATGCCGGCCTCTGCCGGCAGGCCCTTGTCCTTGCAGTACAGGAACGACGCATAGTCTGTTTTATGGATTTCGCCGCTCAGACAACCGCCGTTCAGGCTGTGCTTACCCATAACCATCACCTGGCCATTGAACAGTGCCGGTTTGTCGACGAGAGCCTTGTTCCAGAACCGCTTGACCGCAGCCGCATTGTCTTCAGCCCACGCCCACGGGGTGTCGGTGACAGCGAGGTCACACGATTGCAGAGGTACAATCTCGGTCTGCGCCTCCGCGGCTTTGCGCGCTACAGCCATTTGCGCATGCGCGGCAACATCCGCCCCGGTATGGAACCCGACGGCGCCTGCCCGATAACGCTGCATCCCATCGCGGTGTAAAACTTCACAGCGGCAGGATCAGCGTCCAGTTTTATCGCCTTGGCCGCCATGGCAACCGCCCTTTCCTCCAGCGCCGCCCACAGTATCCGCCCGACACCGGACCGTTTGACATCAGGGTCGACGTACAAGGAATAAACCTCAAGCACGTCATTTTCCAGTCGGATGTCAAAGAAACCAACAGGCTTGCTGTTCGCTTCCGATATCCAGATCCCACCTTCAGCAATGATTGCAGGCGTAACCGCCAGCTCATCCCGGCACGCCTCCATGAAGTCTGCCTCATAACCATTGGATGCCTTGGAGCGAAACGCCAGGTCGCTGAGTGCGCCAGCATCGATTGCGACCGCTCTTCGTAAAACGGCACTCATGTGACTTTGGGCATGGCGGCGCGCAATAGGCGGCCGAGACGCATCATGCCTTCCTCGATCTGGTCACTGGACATGCAGGAGTAACTCAGGCGAAGCGTGTTCTCATTGCTGCCGTCAGCAAAGAACGGCCTGCCCGGCACGAAGGCCACCTTCTCGGTTTCCAACGAACGGGCCAGCAGATCGGCAGCATCGATACCTTCTGGCAGTCTGACCCAGATGAACATGCCGCCTTCCGGCCTGGTCCATGACACGCCGTCGGGCATGTGTTTCGCAAGCGCTGCCAGCATGCTGTCACGGCGTTCACGGTAGACCGCATTGGCCTTGGCCACCTGGGCATCGAAACACGCCCGGGCAACCTGGTTGGTCGCCATCTGGTTGATGGTTGCCGAGTGCAGGTCTGCTGCCTGTTTCATCATCACCAGCCGGTCGATGATATCGCGCCGCGCACATACCCATCCAACCCGCAATCCGGGCGACAGCGTCTTGGAAAATGTGCCGCAATAGATGGTGCGAGCTTCGTTGATACTGCCGCAGCGCTCAATGTCCAGCGCCTGGATGGGCGGGATCGCCTCTCCGTCATAGCGCAGTTCCTGATAGGCCCCGTCCTCGATGATGGCGATATCCAGCTCGTCGGCGAGATCCAGTGCCCGGTTGCGCTGCGCCAGGGTCAGAGTCTCCCCGGTCGGATTGAGAAAATCAGACGACATGTAGGCAAACTTGACTTCACCTCCCGCAGCTTCTGCGTTTGCCGCAAAATCGCTGGCCGACCGGTTGCCCATCATGGCAAGGCGATCATAGTTCGGTTCATACGGGTTGAAGGCCAGCAGCGCGCCCATATAGGCCGGCCATGTCACCAGGGCGGTGTCGCCCGGATTCAGGAACAGCTTGCCGAGATAGTCCAACGCCTGCTGCGAGCCTGACATCATGACGATGTTTTCAAGCTCGCACTTGACACCGATCCGGCCCATGTACTGAACCAGCCACTCCCGCAACGGCGCATAGCCTTCACTGGGAGCGTATTGCAGCGCGGCCTGGTGTTCGGGACCGGACATGATGGTGTCAAAGGCGGCCCTGAACTGTTCCGCCGGAAACAGCTTCGGATCAGGAATACCGCCGGCAAAGGAAATGATATCCGGACGACCGAGCAGTTTCAGCAGTTCACGGATTTCCGACGCGTGCATGCGTGAAGTACGTGACGCCAGTTTCAGCGTGTCGGTCATGGCTGCCTCCGGTTGGACATTGGGTGGAGGATGCTGCGCTTAACGGAAATTTATGTCAATATTGCTGACCTATTAATTGAACATGACAGCGATGCAGAAACTGAAAAGGGCTGCGGAACATCCGCAGCCCATAAGGAATGTAGTTAGCTCATTCGAGACAGGTCTAGTTCTTGTCCTTGTCGACCAGCTTATTGGATGCAATCCACGGCATCATGCCGCGCAGCTTCTCACCGATTTCCTCGATCTGGTGGGCATCGTGCATGCGCCGTGTTGCCTTGAAGCGCGCCTGGCCGCCTTTGCATTCCTGCATCCATTCTGAGGTGAACCGGCCTGACTGGATGTCATGCAGCACGCGCTTCATCTCTGCCTTGCTCTCTTCATTGATGATGCGCGGACCGGACACATACTCTCCCCACTCAGCCGTGTTGGAGATCGAGTAGTTCATGTTGGCAATGCCGCCCTCATAGATCAGGTCAACGATCAGCTTCACTTCGTGCAGGCACTCGAAATAGGCCATTTCAGGTGCATAGCCTGCTTCAACCAGTGTTTCGAACCCGGCGCGGATAAGCTCAACCAGGCCACCGCACAGAACAACCTGCTCGCCGAACAGATCGGTTTCGCACTCTTCCTTGAAGGTGGTTTCGATAACGCCGGAGCGGCCGCCGCCAACGCCGCAGGCATAGGACAGCGCCAGGTCATGGGCATTGGCGGATGCATCATGATCGATGGCGATCAGGCACGGCACACCACCGCCCTTAAGGAACTCGCCACGTACGGTGTGACCCGGGCCCTTGGGCGCGATCATCACTACGTCGATGGTGTCCTTGGGTTCGATCAGCTTGAAGTGAACGTTCAGGCCGTGGGCAAATGCGATTGCCGCGCCATCCTTGATGTTGGCTTCGATATCGTCTTTCCAGATGTCGGCCTGAAGTTCATCAGGAGCCGCCATCATGATCAGGTCGGCCCAGGCCGAACCTTCAGCAACGGTCATCACCTTAACGCCGTCGGCTTCTGCCTTCTTGGCCGTGGCCGAGCCTGCGCGCAGGCCGGTTGCGATGTCGGTGACACCGGAGTCCTTCAGGTTGAGCGCATGCGCCCGGCCCTGGCTGCCATAGCCGACGATCAGGACCTTCTTGCCCTTGATCAGGTTTACGTCTGCATCACGATCGTAATAAACGCGCATCGGAATTTTCCTTTCAAAGATTGCGGTTCAATGCGGGCTGTCTGCCCTTGTTTTCCGGCACGCCGTAAAGCGTGAGAAACTGTTGCGCGGCACGGCTCGTGCCTTGTCTGATTGCGGCGCGGTCAGGTAGTGGCCTGTCGCCGAGCAGCGCGCGGATCTGGACATCGCGCACCACTAGCCCAAAGAAGGTACAGAACGCCTCCTCGGTATCGTCGAAGGCCAGCAACCCGGCATCACGGGCCATTTCCAGCACCGGCTTCACCCGCTGCCCGATGGCAAACCGGCCATTGTCCAGCACGATGCCGCCGAGCCCGCTCTTGGCAGAGCCGGAATGGGCGATTGCCGTTGCGTTCAGCGCAATCGATATCTGGCCGGTCAGCACCGACAGCCAACTGTCGGCAAAATCAGCCAGCCCCTGCTTCAAGGACCGGTAATCAAGGTTCTCACGGTCAAGCGATGGCAACCGCACCTTGGACGCCTGCCACTGGACCGTTGCGGTCAGCAGCCCGTCACGATCGCCAAACCATTTGTAGAGGGTTTCCTTGGAGCAGCTTGCCCGGCGCGCCACCGACGCCATGGTCAGGCCGTCGCCTGCCTGCATGATCAGTTCAAGCGCAGCATCAAGCACTTCGCGCTGCCGCGACGAAAATGCCTCGTCATCGCCGTGCTGTTCCGCCTGTGCTGCTGCAATCGCCACTGAACTGACCCTTCATTACCGTACCGTACGGTACAGTACGGCGTATTTAGAGGTATACTCGCCGACTTGCAACAGGTTTTTTCAAATGACTTATCCCCCCATGGGCCAGGTCAGCATGATCGCCGGCACTGCCAGCAGCACAACCAGTATTTCCATGATCAGCCCCATGCGGGCGTAGTCGGTGAAGTGGTATCCGCCGGGGCCCATCACCAGCGTATTGGACTGATGCCCGATCGGCGTCAGGAACGGCGCAGCAGCACCCACCGCCACGGCCATCAGGAATGCATCAGGGTTGGCATCAAGGCCAATGGCGACACGAACACCGATGGGAGCCATCAGGATCGCCGTGGTTGCGTTCGGCACCATGTCCGACATCCACATCGACACCGTCATCAGCAGCGCCAGCACCGCCCATACCGGCATGGAACCGGCATTCTCCACAATGGAGCTGGCGATCAGATCGGTACCGCCGGTGGCGTCCAGCGCCTGGCCGATCGGGATCATCGCCCCGAGCAACACCAGCACCGGCCATTCCACCCCGTCATATATTTCGTTGATGGAAATACAGGCAAACAGGATCATCGCCACACACGCTGTCACAAAGGCCACCGGCACCGACACCATCCCGCTTGACGCCGCCAGGATGGCAACGGCGAAAATGCCTGCCGGCAGTACTGCCCGCGTGCCGCCGTGCAAGGGCTGCAGGCCGCGTTTTTCAAGCACCATGCAGCCCAGTGACTCCAGGGCCACTTCCATCTGTTCGGCTTCTCCCTGCAGCAACAGCACATCGCCGGTGCGGAACTTGATGTTGCGCAGTCTTGCAATGGGACGGTCGCCGGCCCGCGACAGGGCCAGCAGGTTGATGCCATACCGCGCGTGCAGCCTGACACCGCGCATGGACTTGCCCTCAAGCATGGAATTGGGCATCACCACGGCCTCGACGACCTGCACAGCTTCGGTCCTGAAACCGGCTGGTGCGGCTTCCGGTGTACCCAGCTTGGACAGCTTTTTGCCGTCAGCCAGCGGGTTGATGACAACCGGATCGCCTTCCAGGATCAGCGTGTCCCGCGCCCTGAATTTTTCGCGGGCGGCCGGTGCCTGGCGGCGTACGCCATTGCGCACGATCGCCATCACCGTCACTTCATTCTCGCATTCGGCTTCCAGCTGGCTGATCCGTTTCCCGACCAGAGGCGAGCCTTCCGGCAGCGAAGTCTCGAACGTGTAACTTTCCACCTGGGTCAGGGCGCTGGTCAACTTGGGTGCGATGCGGGTCGGCAGGAACCGCCATCCGATCAGCGATACATAGATCACACCGCCAATGCACACGACCAGTCCGACAGGCGCAAAGTCGAACATGGCGAACGGCTGCCCGGTCAGATCCTGCCGGAAGCTCGAAATAACAATATTGGGTGGTGTGCCGATCAGCGTCACCATGCCACCCAGCAACGTGGCAAACGACAGCGGCATCAGCACCAGCGATGGCGACCGGCGGGCTTTCAGGGCATTGCGCAACGTTACCGGCAGCATAAGCGCAAGCGCACCGACATTGTTCATGAAACACGACAGGAATGCGCCAAGCGCACTGCCGGCAGCCACCTGTAAAGTTGTTGTCCGGCGGGTCGGCGACAAAAACCGCACCAGATAGTCCACCAGGCCGGAATTCTGCAGGGTGCGGGAAATGATCAGCACAGCAGCAACTGTAATGACAGCCGGATGGGCAAACCCCTGAAACGCCCTGTCCGGCGGCACGACACCGCCATAAACACCGGCCAGCAGCGCCATGACAGCAATAATGTCATAGCGCACCTTCCCCCACAGGAAACACGCCATCGCTATCGCGATAATCCCGAAAACCGTCAGTTGTTCCAACGTCATAAAAGCCAAACCGCATCCAGCGCGCCGCCCGCACTGAGCAAAGGCTAGCAGTCATGCAAGCTCATTGCCAGTAGCGTAACGGCACCCGATGGGCACAAGAATAGCCGCTCGTTTGACTGCAGAATCGGGGTGCGTTCGCCGCATGTATGGCGTTGGTCATGCCTTGGCGGGCGCGCAAACCTGACAGGTTTTGTCACATTGCGAGCACCTGTATTCTCCCAGAAAATTCCGCAGCAGGAGCTCTACACTGGGGGTTTCAGCCTGCTCGGCCAGGCTGATCAGCCTGGCTATGACCGGCTTTGTTTGCTCATCGAGGTCATCATATGGCTTCACCATGCCATCAGCGCGCTTTGCCTCGCCTTCCTGCCAGTCGAGCATGGCGCGGTCAGCTTCCCGGGTGTGGGCCGGTCCACCCTCACTGTTGTCGAAATACAGCGCCATCAGATCACCGAACAGGATATAGTCGATGCTGGTGCCACATGCAGCGCACCTGAACGAGCCATCCTCTCCACTGTTGAGCAGTTGCGCAAGCTCGGGCAGTTTCCCGACTGCCGCGATGCCACTTAACAGATAACGCGGAATGTACTCATCGTCTGAATGTTCGTGAAAGGTCCGTTCGCACAACGATCCGATGTCCGGCAGTAACGCCATGAAGCTGTCACGAATGTCTTCGAACTTTCGAAGTTCATCGTCGCCGGGCGGTTCCAGATCCATGATGTCACGGTGATCTGTGGACATCTGCTGTCCCACCCCCTTCCCCGGTTTTGCTCGGTAAGGATCGCGCGTTTGCTCCCAGCATTCCAGGTTGAGGGCAAGACCGTTCAGACTGTCGTTTGCACGGGCATCTTTTCCCGGTCTGCTGAACGCACATAAGGCGAGGTGACCAAGAAAGACTGCGATGTCCATGCGCTGCACCACATTGTCGTCGGGCTGTGCCAGCTTGAGCAGGTAAGGTGCCGCGGCGTATGTTGCGCCATAGCATGTTTCCTGATGGATCAGTTCACCATGCATGAGGTCGCCTGCGGCCTCTTCGTCCCAATGCTCTGCGAGTGCCACAAGTCCAAGCGGGATGTCCCCGGCGAAACCGTATGCGGTGTTGAGTTTGCACCACAGTGGGTCTGACAACGCAAGCATCAGGAAGACGTCTCTTCACCACACGCGGCCCGGAACCGCTCTACGGCAACCGCCATGCCGTACTCGAGCGCCTCAGCCGTGAGCCCGTGCCCAATGGAGACTTCGTCAATCCACGGCGCGCGCGCCAATAGCGGCGGCAGGTTGGCGACCGTCAGGTCATGACCGGCATTCAGGCCAAGGCCTGCATCGCGGGCGATCTCAGCCGCGGCCTGCAGCTTGTCCAGTTCCTTACTCGCTGCATCGTCGTCATCGAAGGTCGCACCATAAGGCCCGGTATACAGCTCAGCCCGGTCGGCGCCGGTTTCCGCTGCGATTGCGATGGTTTCGGCATCAGCATCGGCGAACAATGAAACCCGCATCCCCTCGCCCTTGAGCCGGGCAACAACAGGTTTGAGGAAATTGTGCTGCGACCTGAAATCCCAGCCGTGATCGGACGTGGCCTGTGCCGGATCATCGGGTACCAGGGTGACCTGGTGAGGGTGTACTTCAAGCGCTATTTCCATAAGCCGGTCATCAGGGTAGCCCTCGATGTTAAACTCCGCATCCGGGTATTGGGCCACAAGGTCAGCCAGCGGCTGCACGTCGGAGCGCCGGACATGGCGCTCGTCGGGTCGCGGATGCACGGTAATCCCCCAGGCGCCCGCCTCCAGCGCGGTCCGTGACAGGCCCACAACCGACGGCCACGGCAGATCGCGCCGGTTGCGCAACTGGGCAATGGCATTGACGTTTACAGACAGCTTAGTCGTCATTGTACTCATCCATGTTCACCGCTTCAGCGCAGCATCGGCCACAAGCTGACAACAAGCAAGATCGCCATAGAGATATTGAATATTTTCAACCTTGTGGGATGGCTCAGCCATTCCCTCAGCATGGACCCAAACATTGTCCAGATTGACGCAGACGGCAAATTAACAAGGAAAAACGCCACAGCAACCACGATAATCGAGACGGTTGCGTTGGCTGCATTGGTATACGTTGCCATGGCCACGACAGCTATTGCCCACGCCTTCGGGTTGACCCACTGAAACGCTGCCGCTTCCAGGAAACTCAACGGTCTGGCGCTTTCGCTGCTGCCTTCGGATATTGACCGTGACATGGCAATACGCCAGGCGAGATAAATCAGGTAGGCGCCCCCGGCCACTTTCAACGCCAGATACAGGGCTGGCACGCGCTGCAGCATTTCACCCAGCCCGAAACCGACACTGAGTAACAAGGCAAGGAAACCAAACCCGATGCCCAGCATATGCGGGATAGTTTTGCGGAACCCGTAGTTCACGCCGGACGCAAGCAGCATCAGGGTGTTTGGACCCGGTGTCGCGGAAGTCGCGAAGGCAAACCCAACCAGGGACACCAATATTCCCAGTTCCACTGCGACCTCAGACTTTCAGGGCTTCAGGCCCGCGCGAGATTGCCGTTACGCCCGTGCGCACGACTTCCGTCAGGCCGATCGGCTGCATCAGCGAGATGAACTGCTCAACCTTGCGGGACTTGCCGGTTATCTCGAACACGAAGGAATTCTGGGTAACATCGACAACCCGTGCCCGGAAAGCATCCGCCAGACGCAGGGCTTCCATGCGGTGCTCACCTTCGCCGGCCACCTTGATCAGCGCCAGCTCGCGCTCGATGGCCTCTCCGGTCACCGTAAGGTCGGCAACCGAATGGACAGGCACCATGCGCTCAAGCTGAGCCTTGATCTGTACCAGCACTTCGGCGGTGCCCGACGTGACAATGGTAATGCGCGAGACATGCGCCTCATGTTCGGTTTCAGAAACGGTGAGGCTTTCGATGTTATAGCCGCGGCCAGAGAACAGCCCGATGACCCTTGCCAGGACACCCGGTTCATTATCCACCACGATGGACAATGTGTGCTTTTCGATCGGATCCTTGTTGTCTTCCAGGAAGTACGCCGAAGCGGGTTGTTGCGTGCTCATGGTTTTAAAACTCCCTTTTCAGCTAGCGGGGCAGGACTGCCAAGCACCAGCCCGCCTCTCGCTATCAATATACCCAATGTGATGAGGCCAAGCGCGACCAGCGCGTTCGGTCCCGGAATTTCTGAAAACAGCAGCGCAGCCCACAAGACACCGGCAATCGGCACCAGCAGATTGAGTTGGCTGAAAAAGCTTGCCCCGGCGCGACCAATGATCGCGAACATGATCAAAGTTGCAATCGCTGCGTGCAACACCCCCAGGGTTACGACGGCGGACCAGGCCGTCGCGCCTGCCTGGACCGTCAGCGGGTCTTCCAGCAGGAAGGCGAACGGCACCACCATGACAGCAGACAACGCAATGATCATGGTCACGGCCGCGATCTTGTCCGGTGCCTGCATGCGCCGGATCAAAACCGCATTGAAACCGTAACTCGCCGCAGCAGTCAGCAATGCAAGCATGGCGACAAGATCAGCGGTCAGGCCGTGCAATGCGGCCTGTCCGACCAGCACACACAACCCCACGAGGCCAACGATCATGCCGGTTACCTTTCGCGAGTTCAGCTTGTCATCTACAGTAAAGACATGTGCCAAAACCATAGTGAGCAGCGGCATCACGCCCATCAATATCGCGGCAGTGCCGGGCGAGATCGTCTGTTGCCCCCACGCTATCAGACAAAACGGCAATGCATTTCCGGTCACGGCACTGGCCAGTAGCATCCACCACACACTCTTGCCTTTCGGAAATGACCGCTTTGTCACGGCCATGACCAGCAACAGGAACACCGCTGCCAAAAACAGCCTGATCGCCGTCATGGTAATTGGCGGCACTTCGTCGACACCGACCTTGATGAAGACAAACGACGACCCCCAGATGGCTGACAACAAGAGCAGCAATCCGTAATCACCCGCATTTGGAAGTCGATGCGCCATAAGGTGTGTCCGTGCCGGCCGCTAGACCAGCATCTTGCCTTCCTTGTCGATGGCCGAGCCAACTTCTTCATCCGACACATCTTCGCCCAGCAGCATTTCATTATGCGCCTTGCCGGACGGGATCATCGGGAAGCAATTGGCCAAGTTTGCCACCACGCAATCAAAAATCACCGGACCGGGCGTGTCGATCATTTTCTGGATCGCGTCATCCAGCTGATCCGGCTTGGTGCAGCGAATACCGGTGGCCCCGTAAGCTTCAGCCAGCTTGACAAAGTCCGGCATGGCCTCGGTGTAGGAATGTGACAGCCGGTTGCCGTGCAGCAATTGCTGCCACTGGCGCACCATGCCCATATGCGAATTGTTCAGGATGAATATCTTGAACGGCAGCTCATACTGAACCGCGCTCGACATTTCCTGGATCACCATCTGAACCGACGCGTCACCGGCAATGTCGATCACCAGCGCATCGCGATGCGCAACCTGCACACCCAGTGCGGACGGCAAGCCGTAGCCCATGGTGCCCAGCCCACCCGACGTCATCCAGCGGTTCGGCTCCTCAAACCTGTAGAACTGCGCCGCCCACATCTGGTGCTGTCCGACCTCGGTGGTGATGTACGTGTCACGGTCCTTGGTCAGCTCATACAACCGCTCGATGGCGTATTGCGGCATGATCACGTGTTTGTTCGGCTTGTATTTCAGGCATTCGACATTGCGCCAGGTGTTGATCGAATTCCACCAGCTTTGCATGGCATGTTCGTCAGGCTGGCCATTGCGTGCTTTCCACGCCCGGATCATCTGCGCCATGACGGTACCGACATCCCCGACAATGGGAATGTTCACCTTGATCGTCTTGTTGATGGATGACGGATCGATATCAACGTGGATTTTTATCGAGTCCGGCGAGAAGGCATCCGTCCTGCCGGTTATGCGGTCGTCGAACCGCGCACCCAGGCAGATCATCACGTCGCAGTCGTGCATCGCCATGTTGGCTTCGTAGGTGCCGTGCATGCCCAGCATACCCAGCCACTGCCGGTCAGACGCTGGATAGGCGCCCAGCCCCATCAGGGTCGAGGTAATCGGATACCCGGTCATACGCACCAGCTGGCGCAGCAGGTTGGATGCATCCGGGCCGGAGTTGATGACCCCGCCGCCGGTGTAAAACACCGGTCGCTTGGCATTCATCATGACTTCAACAGCAGCCTCCACGGCCGACGCATCACCTTCCATTCGCGGCTTGTAGGTCTTGTGCTCGATATTGTCCGGCTTGATATAGGCGCCGGTGGCAAACTGCACATCCTTCGGAATGTCGACAACGACCGGACCGGGCCGGCCGTGCGTCGCAACGTAAAACGCCTCATGCAGGATGCGCGCCAGGTCGTTGACGTCCTTGACCAGGTAATTGTGCTTGGTACAGGGCCGGGTGATACCGACCGTATCACATTCCTGGAACGCGTCATTGCCGATCAGGTGTGTTGGCACCTGGCCGGTGATGCATACCATCGGAATGGAATCCATCAGGGCATCAGTCAGTCCGGTGACCGCGTTGGTCGCACCGGGGCCGGACGTCACCAGAACCACGCCGCATTTACCGGTCGAGCGCGCATAGCCTTCAGCTGCATGGGTCGCACCCTGCTCATGACGCACCAGAATATGCTCGACATCTTCCTGCTGGAAAATCTCGTCATAGATCGGCAACACCGCCCCGCCGGGATATCCGAACATGTGTTCCACGCCCTGGTCCTTTAGCGCCCGCAGCACGATCTCGGCACCTGTCATCATCTCGGCTTCTTGGGCGTTTGCTGTCATGGTCTCGGACTCTGCTTTTATGTTCATCGTTCCAGGTTCTCTTTTAGGCTCGCTTCAGACAATAAAAAAGGCCCCCGAGGGAGCCATTTACGCGCACCACCTTATTCAGGTCAGTTCAGACTGACCCGGCGGAGCGCGTTCGTACCACTACTAGAATATTTTTCATGGGCGCGACCATAAGCGCAATATTTTGCCGGCGTCAACCGGCTAAATGCCGGTTGAGTTAAACAAAAGCCAATGCAGGCAGGTTTGTGAGACGCGTTTCAGAAAGTGAAATCGTCTTCCGTGAGCTGGCCGGCAGTGACACCGTTCACGTAAATGTAGCTGCCATTGTACGATACCAGCGCCTGGTTGCCGATCTGAGTAATCGTCAGATCATCAAACGTGATCGGCGGCCCGAGTTCGGGGCTTTGCTCGAAGCTGATCGTGTCAATACCATCTTCAAAATCGGTAATGGTATCCTTGCCCCAGCCATTCAGATGGTCAAACCAGAAAGTATCCGCCTTGGATCCGCCAGTCAGGTTGTCGTTGCCCTGACCGCCATTGATTTTGTCCTCGCCGGCTCCGCCATTGATTGTATCATTTCCGTCGCCGCCGGAAATCAGGTCATCACCGTCGCCGCCATCCAGATCGTCGTCGCCGCTTTCGCCAAAAATGGTGTCATCACCATCTCCGCCCTCAACGCGGTCATTTCCGCTGCCGGCAAAGGCCGTGTCATCGCCCTCACCGCCGATAATCGTATCGTTACCTCCCCGGGAATGTATTTCATCATCACCCGAAAGGCCCCAGAACACTTCGTCGGTGAAGTCACCGCTCATATAGTCATCGAATTTGCTTCCGATCTTGAGATTGAACAGGTTGAAAGGATCAAATTCCTTGAAGTCAAACGTGTCGGAAATCAGATAGTCGTCGAGTTGATATTTGGGGCCTGAAGGCATGGCACTTCTCCTTTTCCAATAATCACAAAGGTGTTGCTCTTGGATGAAGCCTGCCGTTAAATTTACGCAGCGTAAGTGATGATCCTCACATTGCCGGGACCAGGATGAGTCATGTGGGGGCTATTGTCAGACGCTTCGCCAACCACAAAGTCGCCGGCCAGCCGGACAAAACCTGACCTGCCTAATCAATGTCTCCGGCGAACACCACGCCGTCGCACTGTGACGTCAGGCGGCTGTCGCGTGACTTCACCAGCACCGGCTTTCCCGCCAGGATTTCCTTGCACCGCTGCAGGGTTTCCAGCTCCAGGCGCGCCATCGCCTCGCGGGTATAGAACGTCAGGTGCGGACTGAGCAGCACATTGTCCATCTCAAACAATTCGCTCAGGGGATGGCCGGCGAGGCTGAGAGGTTCCTGGCTGAACACATCGAGCCCGGCACCGGCAATGCGGTTCTGCTTCAGGGCAGCCAGCAGAGCTTGCTCATCAACAAGCGCACCACGTGCTGAATTGATCAGAAACGCGGTTTGCTTCATGCAGCGTAATTCCGCTTCGCCGATCAGGTGACGGGTTTCCGGTTTCAGGACTGAGTGGACGGACACGAAATCACACTGCGCCAGCATCTCGTGGAGGTTCTCGACTTTTTCGACACCCGCCGCCGCCATCTCATCCGTGCTCGCGGACGGGTCGTAGCCGATCACCCGGGCGCGGAAACCTGCACCCGCCATCCGTGCCATGCTCCTGCCGATCCGGCCCACCCCGACCAGGCCAATGGTCTTGCCGGCAACATCACTGCCCAGCCAGGCATTCTCCGGCCACACCCATCCGTCACGGCGCATGGTTCGCTGCAGCGGAACAAGCTTCCTGGCCAGCGCGATCATCAACGCGAAAGCACCTTCGGCCACTGTTTCCTCGGCATATTCGGGAATGTTGACCACAGGAACTTTGGCTGCATTGGCAGCCGCAAAGTCAATCGCATCGACCCCTACCCCGTACTTGACGACACCCTTGAGCCGCGCGGCACTGCGAAACACCCGTTCGGTGATCGGCGTATAGCACATCAACAACAGGTCAGCGTCTTGCGTCGCGATCACCAGTTCGTCTTCGCTCACATCATCCGGCAGCAGCACCAGTTCAGCACCACCGTCTCGGAAATGGCCATCGATCAGCGGACATTCCAGCTCCCGGTCCGTACGCACTATTTTCAACTTGTCGCCCACGCAAGGCCTCCCCTGATGCTCCATCACATACATTCAAATTGAACTTGGACACACCTGCAACGCGTGGCAATGTCTCACAATCAAAAACACCCTCATCCGAACATATCGGACAGCGTGTAACAATCGTTGCACAAGGAGATCGTCATGCTGAAATCACCCGCTCTTGACCCTGCCCTTATCGAGGCAAAAGTCGGATCCGGATATCCCTCACCCTTCAACGTATCCACGGCAGGCCGGGCCAAGCGCATGCTGACCAGCGCGCTGGGCCTGAGCCAGTTCGGGGTCAACATCACTGAACTGGAGCCGGACTGCGCCACGTCGCTCAGGCACTGGCATTCGCATGAAGATGAATTCATCTATGTGCTGGACGGAGAAGTGACCCTTGTGACCAGTGCCGGCGAACAGGTATTGACCAGGGGCATGTGCGCCGGTTTCCCTGCCGGCGTGGAGGACGGTCACTGCGTCGAAAACAGGTCCGGCAAACCGGCAACTATTCTGGAGGTTGGCAGCCGCGATGACCGCGACGAGGGCAACTACCCCGATGTCGATCTGCACTGCAAGCCCAATCGTTACAAGGATCCGCAGTTTACCCGCAAGGACGGCACACCGTACTGACCATTGCGGCAATCGGCAGACCTGGAGCAATCAGCCTGCCGCGGTTTGGACATCTCTCTCGGCGATCCACAACAGAAAAGCCACGCTTGTATCGCCGAAGTCGACTATACGGCGATCGTGCATGAGAAAACCCAGACCGTGCTCCTGGTCCCATGTGCAATCGAATGCGAAGCCTGTGTAAGGTATGCCATTCTTGGAAACCTGGTGCACTGATGCAGATTGCAGGCTTATCAGCGGCTTGAAATCTTCCAGATGACGCACCGCAGGCATCCATTGGTCGCACTCTTCCTTGCTGTAGCCATACTGTTCTTTGAGCGCCGGATATTCGTCTTGTAGTCTTTTCAGCATCGGCTCGGCGAGCAAAGCATGATTGTCCCTGAGCCACTCAACAGACCGAATTTCGTCATCGGACAACGGTGACATGTCGCGACCCTCTGGCGCAAAAGTGACTTCTACAAGTCGATCAGTCCGGCCTGCAGAGGCCTGTTGTGAAGCATACGCTTCGCCAACGAACTCATCCCAAATCGGCATTGACATCTTGGTTTTCCAGAAAAGTTTTTCGTATGCTTCGAACTCAAGATCATTCGGCATCATGCATGGCACCCATTTTTTTACGCGATAACTCAAAACGGCACTGTCGTGCCTTGTTGTCCAGTTTGACAAAAAAGCGGCGGTCAGGTTTCCCCGACCGCCGCAAAGCTCAATACTGACTGCCGATACGGCTTACTGAGCCTGACAGAAATACTTGATGCCGTCATAGCCGGTAAAGGTACCGGTGCGGGAATTGAACGACCGGTACCTGGCGCGGCAGTAGTCGAACCACTCGTCGGTCCAGGGTTCGATGGCGTCATCACGATAGAGACGGACGGGCTCCTCACGCACCGGCGCACGAACCGGCTCGTAATTGTCGAGGCAATCGTCATAGGCGCGGTCATAATGGCGCTGCCATGGCCCGGCGGTACCGACCGCGCTGCCTACAGCCCCTGTGGAACCGCCGATAATGGCACCCTTGCCCGCGCCTTTGCCACCGCCCAGCACGCCACCGATGATGGCGCCGATAGCGGCTCCGCCAACCGCGGTACCCAATGCATCCTGGCCACGGTCAATGCGGCTGTCCGCGTAGCGCTTGGCCTCGCGATGGCAACGGCCGTCCCTGGCTGATGCGGTATCTATGGTTGTCATGAAAACAGTGGCACCAAGTGCCGCAACGACTAAAGATTTCAATGCTGTAGAATACACGATCTCCGCTCCTCTGGTGGAAACGCCCCTATGTTTTCGGGAATATCGGGATTCTATGGCTTCATTGTGAGCAAATCCTTAACAAGGTCTAAATTTTCCAGTGGCCAGATCGGTCTTGGTACGTTCCTGAAGGTCAACTCCTGCAACCGCATGGACGCAATACCGCCGGCATCGACCAACAGGGTTTCACGCGCGATCAGCCCATAGGCAGCCTTGAAATGATTGCGGCTTTTCAGGCCGATTGTGGTCAGTTCTTCTGGGTTTATTCCAACCGACCTGAACACATTCAGGTCCATGACCGCCGTCGGCACCGAGGAGACAATCACGTCAATCCCGGCAATCCGCACCACCGCCGTCGCACCCATGGAAAACGCCACACCCTGCCACATGGGCCCGGCGCAGACGAACTCGCCATCCGTCAGGTTGACCACCTTTGCCTCAACCTCCAGGGGTGGTGTGAGGTCCGGCGCGCCCATGCCGCCCAGTGACAGCTGGACAATTGCGCCTACACCGGCAGTTACAGCCCGCTCGACGCTGGCCGGATCACTTATGGTGGCGAACGCCGCGTTCTCCAGCCCCTCAGCAATCATGGCGCGCAGCAGGTTGGGACTGTCGCCGTAAGCACCGCCTGCCGGGTTGTCGGCAAAATCAGCCAGTACCAGAGGCTTGTCTCCGGCTTCACCTCGTTTTGCCAGCGCCATGGCCTCCTCCGGCGTGGCAAACTCAAGCTGCGTATCATGCCGGCTTTGCCAGACCGCCTGCATGAGGTCACCGGCCGCTGTCCGTCCCGCCCGGTCATCGCTCGCTGTCACAACGACATTTGGACCGATGTCCGGCACGTCTGACCAGGGAAACCCGATCTGGATGGAGGCACACATGATACCGTCGCGTCCCTCAACTGTTTCTGCCAGTTTCAGAAGATCCGGCATCGGCTGGCCATCCGCCGTCTGGCCGTGATTAGCCGCGTCCATCATCGGCATGCGTGCCATCACCAGGTGAGGTCGCGCCGCGCCGCGCAGCACGTCTTCCATCAGCCGTGCCATGTGCAGCGCACGTTCGCGCTGATCCACATGCGGATAGGTGCGATAGGCCGTCATCATGTCGGCCGCCGCAATCATGGCCGGTGACACATTGGCATGCATGTCAAGCGTCACGGCAATCAGCATATCCGAGCCTGCCAGCGCCCGCACCTCACCCAGCAGGTCGCCTTCGGCATCAAGCGTGCTTTCGGTGACCATCGAGCCGTGCAGAACCAGTGCAACCGCGTCAAACTTTTGCCCCGCCTTTAACGGCTCCAGGATCAGATGCTTCACGCGATTCCAGTCGTCTGCCGCCATCGGTCCCGACGGACTGGCGGATGCCGCCAGCGGTATCTGCAGTGACCAGCCATAATCTTGTGCGGCCTCGATAAAACCGGCAATTTCGGTATTGGTACCGGCAAGCGCAGATGCCGCCTGCATGCCCTCATGCCAGTAGCGGGTTTCGAAATCGGCTTTCACGGTGGCAATACGGTTAAACGTATTGGTCTCGTGCATGATTTCCGCCACCAGCACATTGCTTGTCATGTCAACTGCCCCCGCACCGGGCAATCAACCCGTCCAGGTCCTGCCAGCCAATGCGCCTGTCCGGAGCATCGCCACCGGCAAACTTGTCGGTGCCATGTGCATCAGTCACACCGCCAAGCCGCTCGTAAAACCCGATTGCCGCTGCATTGTCCTCAAACACCCACAGGCAGATGTTCGTAGCACCACTGGCGCGTGCGGCCATCGCAGCCTCATGCATCAATATCCGGCCCAGACCGCGACCCTTGCTCTCAGGCAGGAGATGCAGGTGCTCGATTGTGAGATCATAGCCTTCGTCTTCCGGGTCGTCATGCAGGGCAATCAGCCCCACGATCGCGCCAGCCTGACACGCCAGTTTTACAATCGGATAGCGGTTTGTGGCCAGTGCTGCGCGCCAGTAGCGCACCCGCTCGCCGTCAACTTCACCGTCCAGATACCTGTCCGGCAGGATGCCCCGGTAGGTTGCCTTCCAGCTTTCCGCGTGCACCCGTGCCACGGCATCGGCATGATCCGGGCCAGCATCGACAATTTTGTTCATGTGAGTAAAACCTCAAGTGCCTGTTCCGGAGTATCCACCTTTGGCCAGTCCGTCATCTGGTTTCGAATCCAGGTCATCTGGCGCTTGGCATAATTGCGGGTCTGCTTTTGCGCCAGACCGACAGCATCCTTCAGCGGCACCTCATCAGCCAGGTGTGCCGCCAGCGCCGGGACACCGATGGCTTTCATGGCCGGCAGGTCCGGAGCAAGGCGTTGCGTCAACAACCGTTCAACTTCGCCCATTGCACCGCACTCAAGCATCACCTCAAACCGCGCGTCGCATGAACGGTACAGGTCTTCCCTCGGTGGCATCAGCGCCACCCGCCGCACCTCGGCGTTCGCCAGCACTGAGGTCTGTCTTGCCGCCGCGAAATGATCAAACAGCTGTTTGCCGGTAGCCTGCAGCACCTCCAGCGCCCGCACGACACGCTGTCCGTCTGCAGCTTCGATGCGGGCTGCGTCATCGGGGGCGGTCCGGGCCAGTTCCGCGTGCAGCGTGCAGGCACCCTCTCGTTGTAGTCGCTCGCGCCAGTGATCGCGGATATCGTCAGGCACGGCAGGCACCGGCGACAGGCCCTCCTCCAGCACCTTGAAGTACAATCCCGTGCCACCGGCAATGACCGGAACCTTGCCCGCTTGCCAGGTTGCTGAGATTTCCGCACTCGCCGCCTCAAGCCATCGCCCCGCCGACCAGGCCTCTGCCGCCGGAGCACATCCGAACAGCCTGTGCGGAACCCGGGCTTCGTCGGCGCGCGACGGCCGCGACGTCAGCACGTTCAGGTCTGCGTACAACTGCATGGCGTCGGCATTGATCACGACACCATTCAGACGCTCGGCAACGTCCATGGCCACAGCCGACTTGCCGCTGGCAGTCGGGCCTGCAATAAGGATGGCGGTTTCCAATCGAGTATTCCCCATGTCCCATGTCCTATCGCTGATTGCCGGTTCGCAAAAGTCCCCATTGCAGACAAAGCACATCAATGCTGCCTGCAAGCTGATGGAAAAACTCGGTGTGGAACTGGATACAGGCCATTGGCTGGCAGAAAAGATCGCCTGGCAGGTGGAGTTTGACAGAAAACCTGCCGAAGTCCTCGGCGCGGTCCGCAAGGCGGCCGCCAGATGGCCGGTTGACGTCAACATCGTGCCGGCTGCAAACCAGCGCAAGAAACTGCTCATCGCAGACATGGACTCGACCATGATCGAACAGGAATGCATTGATGAACTGGCCGATGCCGCGGGTGCAGGAGATGCAGTGAAGGCGATAACCGCACGTGCCATGAACGGAGAACTGGATTTTGAAGACGCGTTGCGGGAACGCGTTGCAGCGCTCAAGGACCTGCCGTCCGGTGTTATCGGCGAGGTCATTTCAACCCGCATCAGCTTCATGGCCGGCGGCCGCGACCTGATCGCGACCATGCGCCAGAACAGTGCCTATTGCGCCTTGATCTCGGGCGGCTTCACCCATTTTACCGCCTATGTCGGTGCTGAGCTGGGGTTTCACGAGCACCAGGCCAACGAGCTGATCATCCAGGATAACCTGCTGACCGGCGAAGTGGCCTCCCCCATTCTTGGCCGTGACGCCAAGGTTGCAGCCTTGCAGCGCATTACCGGCACATTCGGTTTTTCAATGGATGAGGCCATGGCAGTTGGCGACGGGGCCAATGACATTCCAATGCTGCAGGCCGCGGGCATTGGCGTGGCCCTTCATGCCAAGCCAGCGGTAAAACAGGAAGTCGACATTCAGATTGACCATGGCGACCTGACAGCCCTGCTCTACCTGCAGGGTTTCACGCGCGACGAATTCGCCCGACACCATTGAGTACAAATGCAAACGGCCAGGCAATCTGCCTGGCCGCTGCATGTCATGAACCTGTGATCCGGTTACTTTTTCTTCAGCCGCAAGGCGATGAAGTGCGGATCAAAGTTGCGCTGGGCTCGCAGCACCAGCATCAGGATTGAATTGTCACCGGCCTTGACCGCGGCCTCAACGGCCTTGGACAGTTCAGCCGGCGAGGATGCCTTGACATCACCGACCTCCGCAATCACGTCACCCGGGCGCAACTGCTTGTCGGCAGCAGCACCATCTGCGGCAACTTCGGCAACAATCACACCTTGCACCTTTTCCGGCACCTTGAACTTTGTACGCAGTTCGTCACTGATTTCCTCGACCTTGAGACCCAAAATCTCGATTTCCGCCGCGCCTGACGCTTCGGCAGCCTTCTTGCTGTCGGCCGCCTTAACAAGCTTCTCGCCTGTTTCAAGCCGGCCCAGCGTTACTTCGATGTCCAGCGGCTTGCCCTTGCGCAGCACGCCCACCTTGACCGTGGTGTCCGGTGCGAGCTGTCCGACGACACGCGACAACTGACGGCTGTCCTTCATTTCCCGACCGTCCAGCGACACCACCACATCACCGGCCTTGATACCGGCTTTCTCAGCCGGGCTGGTTGCAGTCACGTCTGCCACCAGGGCGCCGTGGGCTTTTTCCAGGCCGAGGCTTTCAGCCAAATCATCAGTGACGTTCTGAATGCGTACACCAAGCCAGCCGCGGCGAGTCTCACCAAACTTGATCAGCTGGTCGATGACATTGCGCGCCGTAGCGCTGGGCACTGAAAAACCGATGCCGATCGACCCGCCTGACGGCGAGATGATGGCGGTGTTCACACCGACAACCTTGCCGTCCATCGAAAACAGCGGCCCGCCTGAATTGCCGCGGTTGATCGATGCATCGGTCTGGATGAAATCGTCATAGGGCCCGGCATTGATATTGCGGTTCATCGCCGAAACGATGCCCAGCGTCACTGTACCGCCAAGGCCGAACGGGTTGCCGATCGCCATGACCCAGTCACCGACCCGAAGTGTTGAGGAGTCGCCAAATTCAACAAACGGCAAAGGTGTGTCGGACTTGACTTTCAACACCGCAATATCGGTCTTGGCGTCCTTGCCGACCAGTTCCGCCTTCAGCCGGCGGCCATCGTTGAAGATCACCTCGATTTCGTCGGCACCGTCAATCACGTGATTGTTGGTGATGACCGTACCACCGGCATCAATCACAAAACCCGATCCCAGCGAGTTTGCATTGCGCGGCCGGTTGGGGCGATTGCGGGGTGTTTGGCCCTGTTCCTGCTGCTTTTTGAAAAATTCTTCAAAAAACTCCCTGAACGGGGTTCCCTCCGGCACGTTCGGAACCGGTACGCCGTCGGAACCTGATACTTTCTGGCTGGTCGAGATGTTTACTACGGCAGGAGAAAGCTGCTCGGCCAGATCAGCAACGGGAGCCGGACCCTGCGCGCGCGCCGCCTGCATGCCAAGCGCCCATATGGCCAGCACCACAAAGGCGAACAACGTCACCCGCGTCATCATCTGAACCGCCAGGTTGGCGTTCCGTGTTGCTACTTTTGTTCTCGCTCTGCCGGTCATTGAGTACATACTCTCCTGAAGTGAATGCTTGTCGTCATGGTCGCCTTGAACTTGTAGCGGACCTGCACGACAGTTTGGAACCCGATTGTGGACATCATAAGCTGTTTTACGCAAGTACCGCCCAGCACGGATCGTAACGATTGCGTGACCCTGTTTCCCAACGAACAAATTCCACAAAAACAGACACGGGTTCTGCCGAAATCTCAGCCACATCCCGGCTCTATGCCAGAAAGCTCCTGGCCACCCAGACAATCAGAACTCCGACGCCGATCGAGGCCAGGCCAAAATTGCGCAACGTGTCGTCTGAGAACCGGGCTGCCATCTGGGCAAGATCCTTGAGACGACCAGGTGCAACAGCATAGAGCAGGCCTTCGATAACGAAGACCAGCCCTATTGCCATCACAAGTTCATTCACTACTTGCCCGGTGCCGACTGCTGAGTTCCGAAATACTTGAAGAACTCGGAGTCAGGCTTCAGTACCAGGGTCGTGTCGCTGTTCGACAGGCTCTTTGTGTAGGCCTGCATGGAACGGTAAAATGCGAAAAACTCAGGGTCCTGCTGAAAGGCTTCCGCGAACACCTTGTTCCGGGTTGCATCGCCTTCACCGCGCAGGATTTCAGACTCACGCTGTGCCTTAGACATCAACTCAACCGATTGCCTGTCAGCCTCCGCCTTGATGCGCGTCGCCTGCGCCTCACCAATGGCGCGAAGTTCCGCAGCTTCCGCAAACCGTTCCGCGTTCATGCGAGCATAGGTGTCTTTCAAAACCTGCTCCAGCAAATCGGTACGGCGGATTTTCACGTCAACCACCTCGATACCAAGCGCTTCTGCTTCGAGGCGCACCTGGTCGCGAATTTCGCGCATCATGGCTGCCCGGTCTTTTGAAAGAGCTGCATCAAATGACCGCCGGCCATAAGTCTGACGAAGAGCAGCATCGAGACGGGTTTCAATACGGTCCTTGGCGCGGTTGAGCGATGCGCCAACGGTTTCACGGAACCGGCGTGGATTGTTTACGCGGATCATGGTGACCGTATCAACGACATACCGCCGGCTATCAACCACCTGGACTTCCTTGTCCGGGCTTTCGAAGAACACGATACGGTCCTCGATGGGAATCACTTCCTGAAGGACCGGCAGTTTGAAATACAAACCCGGCTCGTCGATTTCCCGCTGGATTTCACCGAGCTGGGTGACCAGGGCCTTTTCCCGCTCGTCAACCACGAACACCGATGACCAGACGAGAAACGCAAGCGCTGCAAGAACAACCAATCCGAATGACTTGAACATGCCCATTACTGGTTACTCCCCGAAGACTGCTGACGCTTCTGTATTTCCGGCAATGGCAGATACGGCACGACGCCGGTTCCGCCCTGACCGCCGGAATTGCCTTCCACGATCACCTTGTTGGTATTCGACATGACGCCTTCCATCATTTCCAGGAACAGACGCTTGCGGGTCACGTCCTTGGCCTTGGAGTACTCGGCGAAAATGGAGTTGAAACGTTGCGCTTCACCTTCCGCCTCATTGACAACGCGGGCTGTGTAGCCTTTTGCGTCTTCGACGATCTTGGATGATTCACCACGAGCCTTACCCAGCACCTGGTTACGATACTGCTCGGCTTCACGGATGAACTGGTTCTGGTTCTGCTCGGCACGCTGCACTTCTTCAAACGCATCGGCCACCTGTGGTGGCGGATCGGCCCGTTCCAGCAGGACACCCAGAATGGAAATACCGGCCTTATAGGAATCAAGAGCCGCTTGAATCAGCTCACGAACCTGGGCCTGCGCGTCCAGGCGGCCCTGGGTACGGAAATCTTCCGCCCGTGTCCGGCCAACAATTTCACGCATCGCACTTTCCGATACGGTGCGAACCAGCATCTCCTGGTCGCGAACATTGAACAGGTATTGCTCCGGATCGCCGATCTTCCACTGCACCTTGAACTCAACATTGATCAGGTTCTGATCGCCCGCCAGCATCAAGTTGCTGGAGTTTCGGTCGCTGCCACCAAAATCGATCTGGCTGACGCTTTCCACAGGAAGCTTTTCCATGGTCTCTATCGGCCATGCGGCGAACCTCAGACCCGGCGTAACCGTGCGATTGTACTCGCCCAGCCGCAGCACCAGTCCCTGCTCTTCTGCTTCGACCGTGTGAAAACTGTTGAAAAACCACAATACGCCAACGGCAATCAGGCCAATAATCCACGGGCTCTTGCCACCGCTACCTTGTGGCAGAACGGTCTTGAGCCTGTCCTGGCCTTTGCGGATGAGATCCTCCAGATCAGGAGGATTTCCCGGACCGCCGCCGCCGCGTGGTCCACCACCGCCGGATGGTTTTTGTCCCCACGGTCCGTCGCCGCCGCCGTTTCCGCCGCCGCCTTGCCAGCCGCCGCCACCCTTTTTATTCCATGGCATGTTGTGCTCGTATCCTTGTCATTGGGCTTTTGCCGACCCTTGCAAACAGTCGACCCTCAGTCTGTCTTAGTTGGTATAGGCAAACGCGGACGTCAAGTCCATGGATCAACCCGCCTGCCAGATTACAAGTTGCTAATCAGCCACCGCAAACCTGATCATAAGCCTGATTCAGGCACCAGCACCTAGCGCGTCAGCGCCTGCGCATGCCAGGCCACATGATCGCCTATGAAGCTGGCAATGAAGTAATAGGAATGATCATAGCCCGGCTGCATGCGCAAAGTCAGCGGATGATCAGCCTGGGCACAGGCAACTTCTATGAGCCCGGGCTTCAACTGACCCTCGAGAAAATCGTCCGCATCGCCCTGGTCTATCAGGATCGGCAATTTTTCACCGGCCTGTGCAATCAGGGCGCAGGCGTCATGTTGAGCCCATGCATCCTTGTCGTCGCCCAGATAGCCACCCAGCGCCTTGTGGCCCCAGGGGCAGTTCATGGGCGATACTATTGGTGAAAACGCCGATACGGACCGGAATTTCCCGGGGTTTCTCAGGGCGATGGTGAGCGCACCGTGACCGCCCATCGAATGTCCGGATATGGCCTGCCTGTTAATGTCGGCATTAAAATCCACCGCCACCACTTCCGGCAGTTCCTGTGTGACATAGTCGTACATATGGTAGTGTTTCGCCCAGGGCTCCTGGGTGGCATTGACATAGAACCCCGCGCCAAGTCCGAAATCATAGGCAGAGTCAGGATCATCGGGAACACCGTCGCCGCGCGGCGATGTATCAGGTGTCACGATCGCCACACCGTGTTCAGCCGCATAGCGCTGGGCGCCTGCCTTGGTCACGAAGTTCTGATCCGTACAGGTCAGGCCGGACAACCACCACAGCACAGGCACTTTTGCATGCGCCGCCTGCGGCGGAAGAAAAATGGAAGCCGTCATTTCACAATTGCAGGCAGTGCTGGCGTGTGAAAACTGTATTTGCTCGCCGCCAAAGCAGACGTTCCGGCTCTCGATCTCGATACTTGTCATATAGCTGCACCCCGTTTCAGTAAAGCATGCCCATTTGTGCATACCCCGCATGATTTTGGCGCCACCGTCAATGCTTGCGTCCCGCGCCGTTTTCGCACACCTTGCGGCGGGGCCTGCTCCCCAGCAACGATCGGGTCTTCCATGTCTGTGCAATCCACATCTCTCACCCCCGACCAGGCGACCGTTTCGCGCGGCCTGGCGCTGATGGCGATTGCCATGCTCGTCGTTCCGTCCATGGACATACTCGGCAAGCTGGTTTCGAAGGAAATCAACGGTATCCAGGTCGCGCAGTGGCGCTTCGGCATTCAGGCGCTACTCATCCTGCCGTTCCTGTTGTGGCTGAAGGGTGGACGCAGTTTTCTGCCGAACCGCATTGGGCTGAACGTCATCCGCGCCGTTTTGATGGCCGCCGCCGTCACCAGTTTCTTCACCGCCCTGCGCTGGATGCCGGTGCCCGACGCCATTGCGGTTTTCTTTGTTGAACCGTTGATCCTCACCATCATGTCGGCCGTGTTCCTGAAAGAGCACATCGGCTGGCGCCGCCGCTGCGCCGTCGTGGTCGGTTTCATCGGCGCATTGATCGTCATCCAGCCGAGCTATGAAGTGTTCGGTGCGGTATCCCTGCTGCCCATCCTGACCGCGTTCCTGTTTGCAACCTACCTGCTTCTGACCAAGAAACTGGCGGCAACCGAGGACGCCCTCACCATGCAGTTTTTCTCCGGCGTGATCGGTTTCATCTTCCTGGCGCTGGTCGCCGGTACCGGCACGGCAGCCGGCATCTCCATTCTCGCCATCGTCTGGCCCAGCCCGATGCAGTGGATCATGCTGGCCGGCGTCGGCGTCATTGCAACCGTGTGCCACCTGATGATTGTCCACGCCTTCAAACGCGCTCCGGCCTCCGTGCTGGCACCGTTTCAGTACCTTGAGATCGTTTCCGCCACGATTCTGAGTTATCTGGTGTTTCAGGATGTGCCCGACGCCTGGAAATGGCTTGGCATTTCCATCATCATCGCGTCAGGCCTGTATGTCTGGTGGCGCGAGCGGCAAGTGAGCTAAGGCTGTTTTGACCAGCAGCGATTGCGGGTCGCACAATCCATCAATCACGTCGAAATGATGCCGGTCCGGCGCAATAATGCATTGCGTCCACGCCCCCAGGCCGCGCCAGACATTGGCGATCAGCTGAGACTGGCGCAGAAACTCCGGACGTTCCGCCTGACCTACGCACGCAGTAAGCCTGCACCGGGGATCGGGCGTCTTTAATGCAGGGCTGAGTTGCGTTGCTTCCCGGTCAGTCAGTTTCAGCCGGTCATTCATTTGGGTTTTCAGCAGTGGCCGCAGGTCGTGCAGGCCGGAAATGGAAACCGTGTGAACAATCCGCTGCCGGACTTCGAGCGGCAACGGCGACCCATCACACACCATGCTGGCTGCCAGGTGTCCGCCGGCCGAGTGTCCGGTCAGGACAAGGGGTCCTGTTATATTGTCCGCGGCGTGCCGGATGGCGGCGCCAACCATGCTGGCAATGTCGCCGATACCGGCCTCAGGGCAAAGAACGTAAGACGGCACGGCCACGGCACAGCCGCTGTCAACAGCACCCTTTGCAAGATGAGACCAATAGCTCTTGTCGAAATCCAGCCAGTAGCCGCCATGGATGAACACCAGCAGGCCTGCCGGTTCGTCTTCAGGCAGGAACAAATCGTAGACCTGGCGCGCGTGATCGCCATAGGCAATATCCAGTTCGCACCTGGCGTCTGCGCGATAACGGGCCGCAAGCTCAATCCATTCGCCGGGCCAGCGATCGCTGTCTGGAATATGAGCCGCGTTCGAATAGGCATCGTCCCAGTCGGTGATTTGAAACTGGTTCATCCGGGGGTCCTGACCCTACAACTCGGTTCTGACACGCCACAGTTCGGGAAACAGTTCCACTTCCAGCATGCGCTTGAGATAGGACACGCCTTCAGTGCCGCCGGTGCCCCGTTTAAATCCGATCACCCGTTCGACCGTCGTGACATGGTTGAACCGCCAGCGCCGGAAATAATCTTCAAAATCGACCAACTTTTCGGCGAGTTCATAGTGCGTCCAGTGGTCATGCGGGTTTTCATAAACCTGCTTCCACGCGGCCTGCACACTCACGTCGTGCTGGTATGCCTGCCGGACATCCCGGTTCAGGACATCCGCAGAAATGTCGAAACCCGCCCGGCTGAGGGCCGCAATTACTTCGTCATACAGGCTCGGGCGGGCAAGTTCTGTTTCAAGGATTTCGATCAGGTCCGGCCGGTGCGAATGCGGTTTCAACTGGGCATGGTTGCGGTTACCGACCACAAACTCGATGAGCCTGTATTGCCAGGACTGAAACCCTGATGATTGCGCCAGGTCTTCGCGAAAGGACGTATATTCGCTAGGTGTCATTGTGCGCAGGACGTCCCAGGCATTGTTGAGCTGCTCGAATATCTTGGATACCCGCGCCAGCATTTTGAATGCCGGTGGAAAGCGGTCGTCATGAATGGCCGCACGCGCCGCATTCATTTCATGAAGCGCCAGCCGCATCCACAGTTCCGACGTCTGGTGCTGAATAATAAACAGCATTTCGTCGTGTGTCTGTCCCAGCGGCGTTTGCGCGGCCAGTATCTGATCCAGGTTCAGATAATCGACATAGCTCATCTTGGCGCTGAAGTTCATCTCGGCGCCCTCGTCAGCAGGACTGTAAGGTTGATCGCTCATCAGGTCACCGCCGCGCGTTGTTTGAACTCCTGCCGGTCCCAGGTCCTGTTGGTCATGATATCCTCCAGGACAGCCACGGCCTTCAGCACATCCTCGGCGTCGATGTAGAGCGGTGTGAATCCGAAGCGCATGACATCCGGTGCGCGGAAGTCGCCGATCACTCCGGCTGCAATCAGAGCCTGCATGGCGGCATAGCCTTCCTCGAAAGCGAACGAGACCTGAGAGCCCCGGTTTTCACTGGCGCGCGGGCTGACCAGTGTCAGTTGCGGGCAACGGCTTTCGACTTCCCGGATAAACAGCTCCGACAATTCGATGGACCTGGCGCGCACCTCGTGCATCGAGACCCCCTCCCAGACATCAAGTGCCGCATCGAGTGCTGCCATCTGCAGCACCGGCGGCGTGCCCACCCGCATGCGTTCAATGCCCGGCGAAGGCTGATAACCCATATCAAAAGCAAACGGCGATGCGTGGCCCATCCAGCCCGACAGGGCCGGTTCGGCTTCGTCGGCAAGATCGGGACGGGTATAGATGAAGGCAGGTGAACCCGGTCCTGCATTGAGGTATTTGTAGGTACATCCAACCGCAAATTCCGCCCTGCTGCCTTCAAGGTCCACCGGTAGCGCACCTGCAGAATGCGCCAGGTCCCACAACGCCACGGCACCTGCGTCATGGGCTTTGCGGGTCAGTGACGCCATATCGTGCAGGCGTCCTGTCCTGTAATCAACCTGGGTCAGCATCATGACTGCAACACTCTCGTCCAGGTGGTCTTCCACCTGTTCCGGCGGCACGACCTTGAGCTCGATATCGCCGTCGATCAGCTTGATGAGTCCTTCAGCCATGTACAGGTCGGTGGGAAAATTACCGGTATCAGACAGGATGACCGTCCGGTCCGGGCGCATTTTCAACCCCGCCGCCAGTGCTTGATAGACCTTGATGGACAGCGTGTCGCCGAGCACGACACTGTTGTCAGGCGCACCGATAAGTGGTGCCAGCCGGTTTCCCAGCACCGCCGGCTGATAAAACCATCCGGCCTCGTTCCAGCCCTTGATCAGCAGATCGCCCCACTCGCCCGTCACGGTCTGCGCAATTCTCTCCGCAGCCTTCTTCGGCAACGGACCAAGCGAATTTCCATCCAGATAGATGATACCTTCAGGCAGGTGAAAATGCTGCTTTCTCATGTCGACCTCGCTCACAGCGGCGTTCCCGCGCTCTTGGGGAATCATACCGGATATTTGTGCCTGAGCGAAAAAGTGCCTCTCCAACGCTCAGCTTTTATAGCCTGCGCCGCGAACAAGCGAGCGAGCTCGCTTTCGGTTGCACTTCGGGTCGGGCTGATAGTCAGCCCGAGGATGCACATACCACGTCTGGAAAAATACTTCAAACTTAAAGTAATTTGACCCGCCGCAGTTCCCGTTCCAGCACGTCCAGGAACCTGGACCTGTCCTGTTTGGAAAACGGCTTGCCGCCACCGCCCTGATTGAGCGGGTTGGCGGCGCGCAGGTCGGTCATCAGGTCGCGCATCGACAATATCTGGCCGATGTTCTTCTCATCCAGCACTTCACCATTGTGTTTCACCACGCAGGCACCGCCTTCGATGCATTTCGCCGCCAGCGGAATATCGCCAGTAATGCAGATGTCGCCCTTGCCTGCCCTGTCTGCAATCCACATGTCCGCCACGTCCGGCCCGTCCGGCACGATCACCGTTTCAACCAGCGGATCGGGATCAGGCCGGATACCGCCGTTCGACACAATGAACACCTTGACCGCGTGGCGGGTTGCCACGCGGGTTACTTCGGCCTTCACCGGGCAGGCATCGGCATCAACATAGATGGCGGTCAATAGACAACGACGGCACGGATCGAGTCGCCGGCATGCATCAGGTCAAAGCCCTTGTTGATGTCCTCCAGCGCCAGCGTGTGGGTGATCATCGGATCAATGTCGATCTTGCCGTCCATGTACCAGTCGACGATCTTCGGCACATCGGTGCGGCCCCTGGCGCCGCCAAACGCCGTGCCGCGCCATGACCTGCCGGTGACAAGCTGGAACGGACGCGTGGATATCTCCTGGCCCGCACCTGCAACACCGATGATGATGCTTTCACCCCAGCCCTTGTGGGCACACTCTAAAGCCATGCGCATCAGGTTGACATTGCCGACACACTCAAACGAGTAATCAGCC
>NZ_LT703008.1 GCF_900149695.1 Anderseniella sp. Alg231-50
CTTGATGAACAACGACCCGTAAGTGCCTGTCACTTCGGCAGCGCCGGTAACCCCGTCGAAGGGAAGGTCCGCTTGTACATCTGCGGCCGCCGAGCCGTGTGTGACGGCCAGAAGCCCTGCTTCGACCTGGTCAACATCACTCCAGGTGCCGGACACGTCGCCGGAGACTTCATCAACACCGGCCACACCGAAGCCCGCCTCGATCAATCCTGTAGCATTTACCTCGGCAGCAGAGATGACCGGTTGGTCGTTGGTGCCATTGATCGTCACCACCACGTTCTGCGTGGTGCTGCCGCCATTGCCGTCACTGATGGTGACGACATAGGTCAGCTCGACACTGTCGCCTTCACCGAGGAAGTCGATATCGGCATTGGCCACGTCATAGGTCCAGCCGGTGGARCCGGTGCCGTCGGTCTGCGAGAAATTGCCCAATGCCGGATCATCSAGGCTGAACGCTGCCTTGAGGGCTGCTTCCTGCGGGCCGGTCAGCGTGTAACCGTTGGCCAGCGTGCTGGCGCTCACCGTACCGCCGTCATGGCCGGCGGACGGATTGTCGCTCAAATCCACATCGGTAAAGCTGATGGTGCCGGTCGCATCGTCAGGATCGGCGTCGGTGCCGCTGGGCACATCCGCTGTCTCAGTCACCGTACCGGCTTGCGCGGCCGAAGTGATGACAGGCTCATCATTGCTGCCGGTAACAGTGATGATGACCGTATCAGTGACAACGCCGCCATTGCCGTCATCAATTGTCACTTCAAACGACAGTTCGACGACATCGTTGGCGCCGAGGAAATCAATATCCTGATCGGAAATCAGATAGGTCCAGTCGACAGTGCCGTCGCCGGCGGTTGTCGAACCGAATACACTGTCGAAAGAGCTCCTGACACCGCCGTCATCAAGGGAGAATGCATCGAACAACGCCGTGGTCTGCGCCGGTGTCAGCACATATCCATTGGCCAGGGTAGACCCTGTAACCGCGCTGCCTGTGATGGAGGTCGTGTGCTGATCGCTCAGATCAACGTCGGTGAAGGTGATCACACCGGTTTCCACCAGATCAGTGGTCAGTTCGGCCGGACTGGTCGACAAGTCTGCGATTTCGTCGAGCGTGCCGCTGACATCGCGTGCACTTGCCGTGACATCGACCAGGGGCACGTCATTAGTGCCGGTAATGGTGACTGTTATCAATTGCGAAGTGGTGTCATTCGACGTGCCGCTGTCGTCCTGAATATTCACCAGATAGGTTACGACAAGGGTCTCACCGGCCCCCAGGAAATCGATGTCCTGGTCTGCAATGGTGAACTCCCACGCAACTTGCCCCGGATTGGGGCTGGCGCCAGGATCGGGTGTTGCGGACGGTGTCTCCGTCAGGGTGAGTTGCACACCGCCGAAAATTTCGCCGAATACATCGCCCAGATTTTCGGACGGCAAGTCAGCGCGGTTCCACTGGGCACCGTCAAAAACCGGCGTGTTGGTCACGACGGTGTTGTGGCCGTCGGTTGAATCAAGGTCCTCAAAAGCGACGAAACCTGATGCCATCAGTTCGACCGGCGAATCCTGTACCGCAGCGGTTTCGATGATACCGTCTTCATGGCTGGCTTGCGCAGACACAACTACCGGTTGATCGTTGCTGCCAAAAACCGTTACCTCAACCGTGTCGGAATCAGTGGAGTTTCCAGGGTCTGCAATCAGGTAGGTGAAGCTATCGACAGCACTTTCGCCATCGGCAAGGTAGTCAAATGCAGGGTTCGGGTTATAGGTGAAGTCACCGTTGGCGGCGATCTCGACCACAGCCCCGGACGACAGTACAAATGTCGTCGATCCGGTGGGGCTGATAATTCCGCCGACAAAGTCAAAATCGACGCCCTCTTCCCAGATCAGGTCTTCTCCGAACCCAACCACCCGGACATCAAATCCTTCAGGGTCTTCATCAGGCTGGATGCTGGTGTTGGCGATGACATTGCCTGCGAAAATGTCATCCTCATCAGTGAAGAAGCCATCAAAAAAGGCGACCGGAGGGTCATCCTGATCAGGAGTATCAAATACAATTTTCTGGGCAGACGCGATGGCGAGCGGGTTGCCGGCGAGTTCTTCGATGGTAAACGAACCGGACAGGGCGACCAGTTGTATATCAAGAAACGATCCTGATCCGCTTTCGTTGTCAAACTCGCCCTGCTGGCCGCTCGCTTTGGCGTACACTGCCCTGATCAATTCCAGTGCGCTAAGGTCGTTCAGCGTATCCTGGTCAGTCTTCTGGACGATGATCGGGGTTTCACCGACACCGGTTATTATGAGCTTGTTACCGACTTCGGTGACCCTGCCGATAATTTCACCGGTCGCCTTGTCCAAAACCAGGTACTCGCCGGTATTGTTGCTGTCGATATCCTGGAACAGGGAAAGTTCCGTTGAACCCAGTTGGCTATCAATTTCAGCTCCAACCGTTGTCCCGCGAATGGCCAGGACCGCGACGGGGGTTTCAACTTTCATGTTGCCGGTGGGTGCAATCGAACCGGCGACAAACACGAACGCGCCCTGCACCAGGTTGACCAGCATTGAAGAGTCCTGGGCCTGATCACCGTTGAACACGAATTCGTTCAACACCATGCGGGCATCAGACGTCATCGAGAACAGCGAGCCGTCTTCCAGACTCAGACCGAATTTGGTGTCGGGTCCGGTCTCGACCACGTCACCCAGATACACCTTTGTTCCCGGTGACAATTGCACAACGCTGCCATCGGTCCGGGTTGCAATGGCGGTTCCCTCGAGATGCTGGACTTCGCCGATCGGATTGCCTGCTTGTACGCCACCGCCGGACTGCGCATATTGACCCGGGAACAGCGGGCCTGCCAACGCTTCGACAACGTCACCACTGAGCATTGCGCCGTTCGGTCCGACCAACGTGGATGCTGTACCGGTGTGGAAGTATCCCTCGACTGTTATAGTCTTGCCATCAGAACCGGAAATTTCCAGATCGTTTCCTGAACGGGAGTAATCGCCTTTGAAGAGCAGCGCTGCGTCGGCAATCTGGATCGCAGATCCGTCGCCGGGCGCCTGCAATTGCACGTGCGGAGCATTGGTATCCGGAGAGGTAAACTGGTTAACAGCCATAACAGGAACTTTCCAAGCTTAAGTACTTGTTTCCCCAGATCGAAGGAGAATACTTTACGTAACGTTGAATCACAACCCTTGCGGGTGGAGCAAATATCGGGCCAGACTTCGAATTTCCGGTCAAATTCATCGATTAACGCTCCCGAAACGCCTCACCGGCGATTTTTCGCACCGGTTTCAGCAGATAGTTCAAAATGGTGTGATCACCTGTCAGGATATCAACAGATGCAATCATGCCCGGAATGATCGATAACTGGGCTTCAGGTGGTCCAATCTGGTTCGATTTTGTGCGTACAATCACCCGGTAGAACGACTGTTTGTCCTCATCCGTCGAACTGTCGGCACTGATTCGCTCCACATTGCCCGAAATCACCCCGAAGACGGTGTAATCATAGGCAGACAATTTGACGTTGGCCTTCTGGCCGGGGCGGATGAAGGCCACATCGCGCGGACTGATCTGCACTTCGATCAACAGGCTTTCATCCAGCGGCACGATCTCGACAATATCCTTGCCGGGTGTCACCACGGCTCCCACGGAGCTGACATTCAACCGGTTCACCACACCGCGCAGCGGCGCCAGCAGCGTTGTCCGGCGGACCCTGTCTCTGGCCGATTTGATGGTTTCAGTCACAACTGACAGGTCCGAGCGCACCTTCACCAGTTTTTCCCGCGCCTCTGTGCGAAACGTCTGGGCGGCATTTGCCAGGCGCTGTTCGGCTTCCACGACTGAAGCCCGCTCACGCGGCACCCTTGCGCGAACTTCGGCCAACTGCCCAGCCGTTTCAGCATGCAGGCGGCGGACCTTGATCAGTTCCAGCGTCGGGATCGCGCCGCGTTTTTTCAAATTTTCCGACAGTTTCAATTCTTCGGCGGAAAACTTGTTGGACTGTTTCAGCCGCGCCTCGCGGGCTTCGAGCTCCGCTAGGGTCTGCCTGACCTGTATCAGTTGTTGTTCGAGGATGGTCTTCTCTTCGGAGCGCTTTTGCCGGCGTGCCGCAAACAGCGCACGTTCGCTTTCAACCTTGTCCGAAGCGTCAGCAACCAACTTTGCCGGAAACGCCAGTGTGTCCAGACCGTTTGCTTCGGCCTGAAGCCGAACTTCTTCGGCACTGAGCGCCAGCCAGCGTTGCCGTACCTCGCCCAGCCGGGCAGAAAACTCCGTATCGTCGATGCGAATGAGCGGCTGGTCTTTTTCAACCGTATCGCCTTCAGATATCAGGAATTCCCGCACAATTCCCGGTTCCAGCGTCTGGACCACCTGCAACTGGCTGGAGGGAATGACCCGACCCGTTCCCCGGGTTACCTCTTCCACCGTCGCCCACCAGGCCCAAACCAGCAGGCTGGCCATGAGACACAGTAGGCACAGGATAAGCATCCACGGCCCGCGCGAATAGGATTGTTCGTAGGCACGCCTGGCGTTCGCGGCAAATCGCAGATCGTCCGTGCGCATCAGCTCATTCCCTTAAGTTGCTGTGTTGCCGCCTTTTTGTTCTGTTGCAATTTTTTCAGGACATCGTCGCGTGGCCCGTCAGCGATCAGCCTGCCGTCCTCAACCACGATCAGCCTGTCAACCAGCGCCAGCAGCGAGGCGCGATGGGTCGCAATGACCAGCGTCGTGCTCTCTCTCGGCAAGTTGGCAAGCTGGGCCATCAGATGGTTTTCAGCAGCCGTGTCCATCGCGGCAGACGGCTCATCCAGGAAGAGCACCTTCGGCTTCCTGATCAGCAATCGTGCAAGCACGACATGATGCCGCTGCCCGCCGGAAAGGTTTTTGCCCCGTTCCGCAACAGGGGCGGCCAACCCCATGGGATGGCCTGCGACAAGCGGATCCAGTCCGGCCTGGTGAACGGCCTCAAGTACTTCGCGATCACTGGCATGCGGGCGACCCAGAACTATGTTTTCCCGAATGGTGCCGGAAAACAGGTGTGGTTCCTGATCCAGATACCCGATGGCCGACCGGACATCGCCAACCGCATACTGACGCGCGTCCAGCCCATCGACCAGGACCGAGCCTTCGGTGGGTGAAACCAGGGCTCCCATCAACCGGCCGAGAGTGGATTTACCGGACCCGATGCGTCCGATCATGCCGACCCGTTCACCCGGTTCTATCGACAGGTTGATATCCTGCAAGGCCGGTCCAGGGCTTTCCGGATAGGACAGAGACACACCGCGGAACTCAACCGCTGCGTCCTTGATGACGCCACCGGCATGCTTGTGGACCACATCGTCGCGATCCAGCTTCATGAACCTGCCCAGTGCCCGCAGGCTTGCAAAGGCAAATTCGGACCGGGACAGGGACATGGCGATATTGGCCAGGGGCGCAAGAATCCGGCCCGCCAGAATGTTTGCCGCAATCAAACCGCCGATTGTCAGTTCGCCTGCACCGATCAGGAACACGCCCCAGACAATGATCGCCACGCTGACGCCCTGCTGCACCAGTCCGGTGAAATTCAGTGCGATGGACGCCCATAGCCGGGTTGTCGCCGAGGCTCGCACAGAAGCTGCGGTAGCCTGTTCCCATTTACCCTGCAGGTACCCTTCCCCGCCGGCTGCCTTTACCGCCTCAACGCCGGTCAGGGCCTCAACAAGCATGCCGTGCCGGTTTTGCATCAGGCCATGGGTCTGCTTGATTGAACGGCTGAGCGGAATCTGGAGCAGCAATGTCACTGCAAGGACCAACGGGACAGCAATGAGCGGGATCAAAGCGAGACTGCCGGCCACAAGCCACAGCACGGCCAGGAAAATGCCGATGAACGCAAGATCGATGACACCCACAAGGAGCGACGACGTCAGGAACTCGCGTGCACTTTCAAAATCCTTGATCTGGTTGGCCAGGACACCGGACGGTGCGGTTCGCGCCGACATTCTCGCGTTCATGGCCTGCTCGAACAGGGTGGAGTTCACCCCGAGATCCACCCTCTTACCGGCTCCGTCCAGAAGCAGGCCGCGCATCAGTTTCAGGATGAAATCAAACAGGATGGCAATTGCCACGCCGGCTGTTAATGCCCACAAGGTCGGCATCGACTGGGTCTGTATAACCCGGTCATAGACGTTCATGATGAACAGTGGCAGCGCCAGTCCAAGTATGTTGATGACCAGCGCGGCCAGGGCTACCTGAATTCCCACTGGCCAGAATTTGAACAGCGGCGACAGCAACCAGTGCCGTGCGGGTTTCACGTCTTCGGTAAATCCGGGCGACTGATCGGCGACTGCCGAAACATAGATCACATAGTTGGAAGCCTGCTTGTCGAGCTTCTTCAGCCGCACCCGGCGCGGCTTGTCGGAAACGGCGGGAAACACCACGCGGGCAAATTTGCCGATGGTGGAAATATCGGTGACGACGCAGGCGTCCCCGCGATCGAATAACACGATGAACGGTGCAACCAGGGCGGGCACCTCGGAAGGTTTACGCTGGAACACCTGGGCTTCCATGCCCAGATTTTCCGCTGCCCGGCCGACCAGTTCAGGTGTCAGGCGACCGTCTACCAGCGGCAGGTTACCGCCGGCAGCGCCGGATGAAAACGGCAAGCCTGCCTGCGCCGCGATGAAGCCGAGACAGGCCAGCACATGATCGGTTGCTACCGGATCAAACCCGTCCACAGCATGCCCGGTATTCGCTTGCCGGTCATCACCGGAGCCTTCGGCCACCGGTTGGCTGGGTTTCGATCGTTGCAGCATTCAAGAACACCATTATCTTTGTGCGTCCAGACGAATTCACGCGATGACAACTGCTTGTCTAGCGAAGCGGTTGAATGACCAGGTCATGATTGCCGCCCAGACTGCGTGCCGGTGCAATGTTGCTGATCGGGACCGCCTCTTTCGGTGCTTCGACCCCGAATGTGTCGAGCAACTGCCCGGTCAGGGCTACCACCTGGTAAATTGCAAACCGCTTGATTGCCTCGGCGCTCGAAAGATCAAAGCGCACCCTGAATCTAGTATTTTCAGCATCCAGCACGTCCAGAATGCTGCGCTTGGACAGCTGGTATTCGTCGAGGTAAGTGCGAATGATCTTGGAGTTGCTGGCTTCCTGGCTTTTCAGCGCCGCCACACGGGCGTGGCCGTTTGTGTATTTCGCCCACGCCGATTCGATTTGCTGAATGACTTCACGCTCACGTCGTTCCAGATCAGCTACCCTCTGCACCACGCGTTCGGACAGTTCGCCGACGCGGGCGGTGCGAATCTTCCCGTCGAACAGGCTCCAGCTCAGCACAACGCCGCCGCGCAATTCCCTGCTGCGGCCGGGCGTACCGTCTATATCCTCGCCATACACCGCTTCGCCCTCAAGGAAGACCTGCGGATAATAAGCCGACTTGGACTGGTTGCGCTCGTGTTCAGCCTCGACAATGTCCGACTTCAACGCGAGCAGGACCGTGTTGTGGGCAAGCCCGGTGTTGATCGAGTTGCGTAAGCCTTTTCTGGCGTGGCGAGGAATCGGAATTGAGCGCAGTTTTCCCGGGCGGCGGCCGACGACTTCCGAGTACCTGGCTTCAGCCGTCTGCAGCGCGGTTCTGATCTCGGCATGAACGGCACGCGCGCCTGCAAGCCTCTCCTTGGTCTGGTCGAGGTCCGAAATTGGCGAATTGCCACCCTTGTAGCGGACGTCGACCAGGGACAGGATTTCCCTGTGCCGTTTGATGTTGGCGGCTGCCAGATGCAGCAACCTGCGGTGACGCAACACATCTATGTAAGTTTCAACGGCATCCAGCCCCACGGCTTCAGACGCCGCGAGAACCCGAAGCGCGGCAGAATCAATGCGCGCTTCCGAACGGTAAATCTGATTGGCCCGATCCCAGCCGTCGAACACCACCTGCCTGACCCGCACAGAGACTTCGCGGCGGGCGCGCAGGATATTGTTGTTGGCGATACCGATCCCCAGCGGGCGATCGATTTTTTGCGCCTGCAGGCTGGAATTCATGCTCAGTTGCGGCAACAGCCGGCCGGTGGCCTGGTCGAGTTCATAATTGCGCGCACGCCGGTTGGCGCTGGCTGATTTGATGGCCGGATTGGTGGCAACCGCGCGGCGAACCGCGTCTCCCAGTGTCTGCGCCTGCGCCGGGGATGGATCGGCGATCAAAAACGCAATTGCGCACAGCATGGCCGCTTTCAGCCAATGCCGGCTATAATCTGAATAAGTACGCATGCCCCTCAGCACTCCGCCTTAGTAAAAAAACAAACCTCTGCCGTTGAGTTAGTTTCCTTCACTTGTGACCATTTTGCTTCCCCGGTCGTTGGCTTGCGATTTAACCAACGCAATGCCAACCGGGAAACCAAGTCCGTTTGTGCCTTAAATCCACCCCATAAAAGTCTGGACAATGCCATGATGCACACACTCCGGGCGATCAATCAAGCGAAATGGCCGCAACGTCAACTAATAGTGTTAATTTTCAATATTATGTAGCAGTGTGCAAACCAAGCTACTGTGCGAAAAACTACAGACTCAGGAGCCGTCAATCAAATTTCAGACCGGTTTTTGCCTCATTTCTCAAGGATGTCGTTGACACCTTCCCAATCGCTGCCGGGTGGATTGGCTGAAAACTCGGCGGCCCGGTCGGCGTAAATTGTGTAAAACTCCGCAAAGTCTACCTTTGCAGCTCGGCCAGCACACTTTCTGGCAATTTTTCTGACGTCGTCCCAACGCTGATCGTAGTAGGCTTCCAGCATCACATCATGATCTTTGGCAAGGGAGCGGAAGTTTTCCGTCGCCGCCATTTCGCTGTCTCCCAGCAACGCAAAAATGTCCTCAGGCTCGTTTTTGCCCTTCACACGGACACGGTCAATCAAGAGCACGGCCAGACGGTTTTGTACCGCTTCAGCCGTTTGCCTGCCGATGATGATCTTGGTGCCATAAGATTTTGTCTGGCCCTCAAGCCGTGCGGACAGGTTAACTGCATCGCCCAACACCGTGTAATCGAATCGAAAATCAGACCCCATATTGCCGACCACACACTCCCCGGTGTTGATCCCGACGCCGATTTCCAGCGCAACATCTCCGGCTGCCACGCGTTGCTGGTTGAGCGCGCCGAGACGCCTGGTCATGTCCAGCGCCGCACAGCATGCATTGTAGGCGTGTTCACCATCGGCAAGCGGCGCATTCCAGAAAGCCATGATGTTGTCGCCCATATACTTGTCGATGGTGCCCTTGTGCGCCACCACCGCCTCGGACAGGGGTGTGAGCAGTGAATTGATCAGCATGGTCAAGCCTTGCGGATTGGATTTGTATTTCTCCGAAATGGTGGTGAAACCACGCACATCGGAAAACAGGATTGTCATCGGCTTGGTCTCACCGCCGAGGATCAGCTTGTCGGGATCCTCGGTCAGCTGCGCCACCATGTCCTGGGACAGATATTGCCCAAACGCCGTGCGGATGCGGCGTCTGTCTATTTCTTCCTGCAGATAACCCAGCACAATCAGGACACTGGAAACTGCCAGTGACGCCATCAGGGGGAATGCATAGTCGAATATGAGGGCCTTCTGGGCAAATGCCCACCAGGATGCGCCGACCACGGCAGCCGCCACAACGCCGCCTGCGAACACCGTGATCACCGCACCGAAGCGCGGCAGCAGTGCAATCAGGCCCAGCCCGATCAACAGGGCGAGACTCACTTCCATGCCATTGGCCCAGGCAGGTCGTTGCAGGAGTGTCTTGCTCAACACGGCATTGATGAGCTGGGCATGGGCTTCCACGCCGGGCATAGCGGCTTCTACCGGGGTGGCCTTCAGGTCAAACAGCCCGGTCGCGGATGCACCCAGCAGGACAAGGCGGCCTTTGAATACCTCCGCATTCACCCGGTCCGCCAGCAAGTCGGCAGCCGAAACGAATATCTGCTGATTGTGCGGATGAAAGTGCAACCAGGCCTTGGCATTGCTGTCGGTCGGCATGGCAACGCCGGCCAGTACCAGGGAGCTTACCCCGGCCTCGCCCGACCTGATCAGAATGGTCGACTGGCCTGTTGCCACCCGCAGCAGTTCAAGGCTGAGAGACGGCAGCATCTTGCCCTGGGCCATCATCACCAGTGGCATCTTGCGCACCACGCCGTCGGTTTCCGGACGCAGCGACACCATGCCCCTGCCTTGTGCCTTTGCTTCCAGCTCCGGCACGTTCCTGACCATACCGGGATAGGTATCCAGAAAAGCCTGCGGGTCCGGTCCGAGCATGGCGATGGGCGATTGTTTCAGGTCACCGGCGTGCCACTGCTTGAGTTCCTTGTGATAACCGGACTGGCCCAGCACGACACGGGTTCGTGTCATGGCATCGGCAAATACCTCGTCATTGGATTTCATTGTGCGCAGGCGGGCAGCGGTATCCTTGTCGTAGGCCTCCACAATACCGGCCATGTTTGCCGGCGACATGCGGTCGTGCTCGGGAAACAGGATGTCGAGCCCAACGGCGACAGCGCCGGCCTGCCCCACCTTGTCGATGATTTTCGCCAGCAGTGAACGTGGCCACGGCCATTGGCCCAATTCGTTGAGGCTCTTTTCGTCGATGTCGACGATGATGACCTGCTGCGGTGTCGGCTTCGGCGCCAGGGCCAACTGATACAGGTCGAATGTCTTGAGACGCAGTGTCTCCAGCGGGGCCGGGTCGGCAACCCGCAGCGCCACCAGCAACAACAGCAATACCAGAGCCAGCAACCGACTGACATTTGTCCTGTTCAGTGTCTTTAACAGAGCCGCCTCCCAACCAGACCTGTGCCTGCATTCCAAGCGGGCGATACTGGTCTAGTTGGCAAGCGTTGTGAATACCCTTGGGTAATGTGAACAAGAGTTATGCAGTAGCCATGAGTACTTTCTGGCGGGCGCAGGCGGCACTGCGGTGGACAAAGACATTGCGGTACCCCTCATCGGAGTACAGGTCGATGAGTGACTGGCGATGCGGGTATTTTCCTATGGCGATAACGTCCCACTCTTCTTCTTCACCGATAAACTGACCGGCAAACGGTCCCACATGCAGGAAATGGCCGCCAACCTTTTCCAGGGTGGGGATACTCACGGACGCGTAGCGGCTGAAAGCCTCCTGCCCCGAAATATCGGTGTCCATGCCGGTAAAATCCGATGGATACACGGCGTCTGAATTTAGTTTGAAAAAATTCACAAGCGTGATCGCTGCATCGGTCGGAAGATTGAAAATCCGCTCCCACTGCTGCTCGGTTGGTGATGATCCATCCGAGCCATTGCCATACCATTCCACGAAGTCTTGTGGCGTCATTCTCTGTGTCCCTTGAAAGTCTTGAAGTTGGATAGAAGTAATCTTCGCTGGCGCGGTCGATGTGCAGAAAACTGCTGCGCGCACAACACAAGGCGCCGCCGCCCTGCTGAGGTGCTGCAGGGTCTTTGAGACTGCCCGTGATATAGGCGCTCTTGTAGGTCAAAATGAGGAACAAACATTGAAAATTCGTTGGCTGCCATGGAGCGCCAAACCATCAACCAAGTTAGTTCATTTACATTTGAAAATTGGTGCGGTCGAGAAGACTCGAACTTCCACGGGTGTTACCCCACAGCGACCTCAACGCTGCGCGTCTACCAATTCCGCCACGACCGCAAATCGTCAAAGACAGGTAGGATGGCTGCAGCGTGTAACAGTGCGGCGAAGCCAAATCAAGCCCTCAAAACATGGGACATTGGAACCGGACACCATTTGGCGTAAACAGTCGTCCATGAGTATCAGTCGAGACACCCTGGCTACAGACAATGCCGACCTGCCGCATGTGCCGCCGGTTGAGTGGCGGGTGGAAACCGGACCGGTAGATTATCCAGCCGCCGAGGCGTTCATGGAAGCACGTGTGGCCGCCATTGCATCAGGCCAGGCGCCCGAGTTGGTCTGGCTGGTCGAGCACCCTGCCCTGTACACCGCAGGCACGTCTGCAGATGCATCCGACCTGGTGGATGCAAACCGGTTTCCGGTCCATAAAACCGGACGTGGCGGGCAGTACACCTATCACGGTCCGGGCCAGCGGGTGGCCTATGTTATGCTGGATCTCGGCAGGCGCGGCCAGGATGTGCGCCGTTTTGTGGCGCAACTAGAAGACTGGCTGATCAGGACACTCGACGCATTCAACATAAAGGGCGAGCGGCGCGAGGACCGGGTCGGCGTCTGGGTGCGCAGGCCGGAAAAAGGTGCCGGGGTCGAGGACAAGATCGCGGCAATCGGCATCCGGGTGCGCAAATGGGTGACCTATCACGGTATCAGCCTGAATGTGGAACCCGACCTGGAGCATTTCTCAGGCATCATTCCGTGCGGTGTCACCCAACATGGCGTGACCAGCCTGGTCGATCTCGGCCTGCCGGTCGACATGCACGATGCGGATATTGCGCTGCAGGCGCAGTTCGAAACCGTTTTCGGACCTATTCAAACTCCATGATCACCGCATCGACAGCCAGGTTTGCCCCGGGCTCGGCGTGGATGACCTGCACCTTGCCGTCGCGCTCGGCGCGCAGGATGTTTTCCATTTTCATGGCTTCCACAACGGCCAGTTTTTCTCCTGCCTTGACGTCCTGGCCCTCGTTCACGTCTATGGACACCACCAGGCCAGGCATCGGGCACAGCAGCTTCTTTGACGTATCAGGCGGCAGCTTCACCGGCATGAGTTTTACCAGCTCGGCTTCACGGGCGGTATAGACCAGTGCGTCGACTTCAGAGCCGCCGTGCGACATCCGGAAGCCGTTCATCTGGGCGCGTACCTGAACGGAGACGGCATTACCGTTGATACGGCCCTGCCATACCGGCTCGCCGGGCGACCACTGGCATTCAACCGCTGCCTCGCGCCCGCTCACGCTCAAGCGGAACAACTTGCCTTCACAGCCGATAATTTCAGCGTCTACCCAGTCGTCGGCAACCTTGACGCTGCGCATGGCGGAGAACTGGACGGGGCGCCCGCCCATCTGCCCGGAAATCTCGCGCTTGCGCTGGTTGAGCACGTGGTCACACACGACAGCAACAGTTGCGATATTGAACGATACCGTGTCAGTCAGATCAGCCCCGTTGAAGCCGTCCGGAAACTCATCCGCGATGAAGCTTGTTGAAAGTTCACCGGACTGCCAGCGCGGATGAGCCATGATGGCCGATACAAACGGGATATTGTGTTGAATACCGTCGATGTAGAATGCGTCCAACGCCCCCGACATGGCGGCAATCGCGGCACTGCGATCAGCGGCATGGGTACACAGCTTGGCGATCATCGGATCGTAGAAGATGGATATCTCTCCGCCTTCATAGACACCGGTGTCATTGCGCACCGTAATGCCGGTGTCGTCGTCCCTGCTCTCTGCCGGCGGGCGATACTTGGTCAACCGTCCGGTCGACGGCAGGAAACCCCGGTATGGATCTTCTGCATAGACGCGGCTCTCGATGGCCCAGCCGTCAAGCTTCACGTCTTTCTGTTTGATGGCAAGCTTGTCGCCATAGGCGGACCGGATCATCTGTTCAACGAGATCAATGCCGGTGATCAGTTCGGTTACCGGGTGTTCCACCTGCAGGCGGGTGTTCATTTCCAAAAAGTAGAATGACTTGTCCTGCCCGGCGACGAACTCCACTGTACCGGCAGTGTCGTAGTCGACAGCTTTGGCCAAAGCAATTGCCTGGGCACCCATTTCCGCGCGGGTTTTCTCGTCGAGCAGAGGCGACGGCGCTTCCTCGATGACTTTCTGGTTGCGGCGCTGGATCGAACATTCACGCTCGCCGAGATGAATGACATTGCCGTGCTTGTCGCCCATCACCTGAATTTCGATGTGGCGTGGATTGACGATGAATTTTTCGATGAAGACACGATCATCGCCAAACGACGACTTGGCTTCCGACTTGGCCGAGTTAAAGCCTTCTTCCACTTCACCAGCGGAATGAGCAATACGCATGCCCTTACCGCCGCCGCCGGCTGACGCCTTGATCATCACCGGATACCCGATGTCATCGGCGATCTTGACAGCTTCCTCGGGGTCATGGATTTCGCCCAGGTAGCCGGGTACGGTGTTGACCTTGGCTGCATTGGCGAATTTTTTGGATTCGATCTTGTCACCCATGGCCTCGATGGCCCGGGGATTGGGACCGATGAAAACCAGCCCGGCGTCTTTCAGTGCATGGGCAAACTTTGCGTTCTCCGACAGGAAGCCGTAACCCGGGTGAACCGCTTCAGCGCCCGTCTGCTTGCAGGCGTCGATGATCTTCTCGATGACCAGATAGCTTTCCGCAGCTGCGGGCGGGCCGATATGCACTGCCTCGTCGGCCATTTCGACATGCATGGCACGGGCATCGGCATCGGAGTAAACCGCCACAGTGGCAATACCCATGGACTTTGCGGTTTTCATCACCCGGCAGGCGATTTCACCGCGGTTGGCTATCAGTATCTTCTTGAACATTTATACCCCTGCGCAGATTTTCGCGCACAATAATGCCGATGCTGCAAATTGTTCTAGCGGCGAATGCGCGCGGGGTAAACTGATGAAAAAGTTGCATGTCATGTCCCAGGCAGACGCGGCATACCCCGGCCTTATTTGCATGGCCTCACAATATCATGTCCTGCAGTGATTTCGGGTGGTCCGTTATCTGCTCATAACCGTCTTCGGTAACAATGAAACTGTCACCGACCTGGGCGCGGAATGACCCGGCAACGCTGACCGACCCGTCCACCGCCAGCACCATGCCCGGCTGCAGAACAGTCTTGTCACCGAAGACCAGTTCCGGCTTTTCCAGAAAGCTGTAACCGGTGGCGCGGCCGCAACGGAACGGATAGTCGTGCCCCGCCGCCTGAATGACGTCCGCATAGGCTGCATGAACGGTTTCAGCTGTCACGCCTGGCCGCAAGACGGCCAGAGCCGCGGCCTGGCTGGCAACCGCAGTTTCATAGACGTCCCGCTGTATCTTGTCCTTGACCTCCCCAATCCAGAAGGTGCGATCAAAACCAAGCTTGAAGCGGTGGAAATTGGTCATGCCGCAAAAACACAGGAACACCGGGTCGCCATGCCTCATGATGCGGGTCGACGCGCGATGGTGCGGTTTGGTGATGTCGCGGCCCGACGCCATGATCTGCAGAAAATGCGTGTTGGGCGACATGCACTTGTCGTCATAGTGAGCGGCCAGCAGCTCGGCGGCTTTTCGGGTACCTGCCGCAGAGGTTGCGAGTGCAACCTCGAATTCCGGCACATTTGCGCCGATGGCGGCCCGCCCTGCATTCATCATCGCCATCGCCACCTGCCCGGCATGGCGCGCCAATAGCAGTTCGTCCGGTGACTTGATCATGCGCATGCCGGCAATCACCGGCATCACATCGGTCAACCGCCGCGGTTCAACGATCCTGTCGAGGTAGTTGCGCACGACCGCAGGCATCAGGTCCGGTTCGATGCCTACGCGGCCCTCGCCTGCCATCGCAGCAGGCAGCTGTTCGCGCCATTCACTGCCGAGGCCGTCATTCCATTCGGCAATCCGGTCAACACGGGCCGCTGCCTCGGCCATGTCTTTTTCCATGGCGGGCGTTATCAGCAGGCTGTCACCGTCGCGCGGCACTATCAGGATCGTCGGACGGCCAAAATCCATGTGCAGGTAATCGTAATAGCCGGTCAGGTAATAGACGCTGTCATCGTCGGTGATCACGGCACAGTCGATGTCCGCTTCGCTCAGTCGGGTTCGCAATTGCTGCATACGTTGATCGAACATCATGCAGTCTCGCCCAGCTGCTGTTCCACAAGTGTCACCCAGTAGGACGAGCCCGGCACCAGCGCTGCATCATTGAAATCATAGTCGGACGAATGCAACGCTTTCGCATGAGCACCGCCGGTGCCGTTGCCCATCAACATGAAACATCCCGGACGCGCGGCGGCGAGATGCGCGAAGTCCTCCGAGAACAGTTTTGCAGCACAATCACCGTCCACCGCATCATCACCGGCAAGGGTCTGTGCCGCACGGATGGCCGACCGGGTGGCGCTGGCAGCGTTGATCGTGGCAGGGAAGATGGTGTCATACGACACTGTCGCGACCACACCATGGGCGGCGCAGATGCCTTCGACAATGCGCCGCATATGCATTTCCGTGGCCTGATTTATTTCAGGTGACAATGCCCTGGCATCGCCGCGCAGCACGGCCTTGCCCGGCAGGACATTGCGCCTGCCATCGCTTTCAAACTCGGTTACCGACACCACACCGTTCAGGCTCGGATTGAGCTTGCGTGACACTATGGTTTGCAGGGCGCCGACGATCTGCGACCCAACCATGATGGCGTCCACGCCCATATGCGGCAACGCCGCGTGCCCGCCATGGGCAGATATTTCAATTTCAAACAGGCTTTCACTGGCGGTAATGGCATTTGCCCGGGACGCAAATGTGCCTGCTTCCATGCCCGGGATATTGTGCATGCCATGCACTTCATCAACGCCGAACCGGTCGAACAGTCCATCGTCCAGCATGGCGGCAGCGCCGAGGCCGTATTCCTCATTGGGTTGGAAAATGAACACGACGCGGCCGCTGAAATTGCCTGCTTCAGCGAGATGCTTGGCGGCGCCCAGCAACATGGATGTGTGCCCGTCATGACCGCACGCATGCATCACACCGTCATTGGATGACCTGTAGGACACATCGCCGGTTTCACTGATCGGCAGAGCGTCCATGTCGGCCCGCAACCCGATGCTGCGGGTTGCATTGCCTTTCTGGAGGACACCAACGACGCCTGTCTGGCCCAGCCCGGCATGCACCTCCACTCCGAAGCTTGTCAGAAGATCAGCGACTTTCTGCGCCGTGCGGTGTTCGTTGAAGCCGAGTTCCGGATGTTGATGAAAGTCATGCCGCCACCCGACCATCAGGTCTTCCAGGCTGCTGGTTGGTGCATCTGTGTGTGACACGGCGTTCTCCCTGACAATCATGCCTGCCGGTTTGCCTCAGCATATTCTCATCCTTCGGTTTTGACAGAGCTGGATGTCAGTGGCAACACCCCTTTCCCAACGCTTTCAGCCGCCAGTAATTATATGGCAGAGGCGTCAGGAACCCCGCCAGTAACATGACCGGTACGACCCACCACGTAAGCCGGGCGCCGCCGGTCAGCAGCACATCCACCGTATTCATGGCAACTTCCATCGATATCATGGATATCAAAGACATGCCGATGGCCGTTTTGAATGCCAGGTTGATGGCCATCTGGCGGCTGAGTATCACGGTTTCCAGCGCAATCGACGTCAGTAACCCGTTCACAATCGCAAGCAACATGATGGCAAGTGTAGGCCACGGTATCCCGGTAAACTGGAAGAACGCGATGGTACCCATGTCCCCGATAGCACACCCCAGAAGGCACCATGAAGTATTCACCGACGCCTGTTTCCAGACCGGTGCGTCGCGCCAGTTGAGTGCAGTAATTGTTGTAGCGAATGCCATGTCTGCTCCGTTTTGCGCAATGTGATTTGACGTTATATCGAGACTTTGTAATGCTTCCAGCAACTGGAAGGTCAAGAGGCAGTGCGAAGATGAACATAGGTATGATTGCCAGGCGGGCTGACCTGCCGACAAAGACGGTTCGCTACTATGCCGACATAGGCCTGGTCAAGCCGTCCGGCCGGTCAGAAGCGGGTTACCGCATCTACACCGATGTCGAGTTGAACAAGCTGCGGTTCGTGCGCAGCGCAAGGTCATTCGGCTTCACCGTTGAAGAGTGCCGCGAACTGTTGGGACTGTATGAGGACCGAGACCGGTCCAGCCGGGACGTTAAGCGTATGGCGTTGCAGCGTATTAGTGAAATCGAAGACAAGATGACCGAACTGCAGACGCTGCACGACGAACTTTCGCGGCTTGCAACCTCCTGCCGCGGCGACGACCGGGCCGACTGCCCGATACTGACCGGGCTATCCAAATGAGCGCGGATCAGGCAATTGCGATACGAAGACTGACTGGCAATATCGGTGCCGAAGTGACCGGTATTGATTTGCGCGACGCCATTTCAGAAACCGCCGCGGTCGAGTTGCGAGAGTGCCTGGCCCAGCATCAGGTGGTCTTCTTTCCAGATCAGCATTTGGATCTGCAACAACAAAAGATGCTTACGGCGATATTCGGGCCTGCGCTTCAATTGCCTTATGTCACACCGATGGATGCAGAACCGGAAATCATACGAGTGTACAAGGGCGCTGACGAAAAAGGCGGCGTATTCGGGGGTGACTGGCATTCCGATTTCAGTTTTCTCGATGCACCCCCCTCCGGCTCAGTCCTCAGTGCCCATACGCTGCCGCCTTACGGCGGGGACACGCTGTGGGCAAGCCAGGCTGCAGCCTGGGATGCCTTGCCGGAGGCGCTGCAGCGATTATTACTCGGCCGCGATGCAATTCATGTCGGCAAACCCTATGGCGTGAAGTGGGCACCGCCGGCCAAGGAGCAATCAGGCGCAGGTATCAAAATGTCCCGCGGTGACCCGACAGCGGACCGGGAGCGGAAACATCCTGCAGTGTTACAACACCCGGTAACCGACCGTCGCATGCTGTACCTGAACCCGACCTATGTCACGCGTCTGGACGGAATGAGCGAAGCTGAAAGCACGCCCCTGCTCGACCAGATACAGCGGCATGTGACCAGGCCGGAGTTTTGCATCCGGCATTCCTGGACACCTGGCACAGTCGCGGTTTGGGATAATCTCGCAACCCAGCATTATGCGGTGAACGACTACCAGGGCCATGAAAGGCTGATGTACCGGACAACGTTCTCCGGCCTGTCACCGCGCGAAATGGCCGCTGTGCCGGAAAAAGCCAGGCAAGCGGCCGCGGAGTAGCTCAATTTCCTTGACCGCCGCCCGCTTCTGCCGCACACACCGCGCCCATGACCCAGACAACACATCCGCAGGTTCCCACTATTGGCCTCGTTTCCCTAGGCTGCCCGAAGGCACTGGTGGATTCAGAGCGCATACTCACCCAGCTTCGCGCAGAAGGTTATGTCATCTCACCAGATTATGAAGGTGCAGATGCAGTGATCGTCAACACCTGCGGTTTCCTGGATTCCGCCAAGGCGGAAAGCCTTGCGGCCATTGGTGAGGCGGTGAAGGAAAACGGCAAGGTCATTGTAACCGGTTGCATGGGCAAGGATGCCGACACCATCCATGACGCTCATCCGCAGGTTCTGGCGGTCACCGGCCCACACCAGTATGAGGCGGTCGTGGGTGCGGTGCATGACGCCGTGCCGCCGGCGCATGATCCCAAGTTTGACCTGGTGCCAGACCAGGGCTTGCGGCTGACGCCACAACACTATGCCTACCTGAAGATTTCCGAAGGCTGCAACAACCGCTGTTCGTTCTGCATCATTCCGTCGCTGCGCGGCGATCTGGTGTCCCGCCCGATGGCGTCGGTGCTTTACGAGGCCGAGCGTCTGGTGAAGGCCGGCACAAAGGAACTGCTGGTGATCAGCCAGGACACATCGGCCTACGGCGTGGACATAAAATACGCTGACAGCAAATACCGGGGCCGCGACGTGAAAGCCAAATTCATCGACATGGCCCGTGAGCTGGGCGACCTGGGGGCCTGGGTCAGACTGCACTACGTCTACCCCTACCCGCACGTCGATGATGTTATTGAGTTGATGGCGGATGGCAAGGTGCTGCCATACCTGGATATTCCGTTTCAGCATGCAGCCCCCGGTGTTTTGAAGAACATGCGGCGCCCGGCCAACCAGGAAAAAGTGCTGGATCGCATTCATGAATGGCGCAAGACCTGTCCTGAACTTGCCATCCGCTCGACCTTCATTGTCGGTTTTCCCGGAGAGACGGAAGAAGATTTCAATTATCTTCTGCAGTGGATGCGCGAAGCGAAAATCGAACGCGCCGGGTGTTTCAAGTACGAACATGTGGATGGTGCCAGGGCCAATGAACTTCCCGGTGCTGTTGCAGCGGAAGTGATGGAGGACCGCTGGCATCGTTTCATGGCTGCACAGGCGGACATATCGGCTGAAATCATGGCGTCGAAGGTGGGCCGCGAAATCGACGTGCTGATTGACGAGGTTGATGTGGAGGAAGGCGAGGCCATTGGCCGGTCGGTCTGGGACGCACCGGAAATTGACGGCAACGTTTTCCTGCCCAATGAAACGGACCTGAAACCGGGCGACATGGTACGGGCAACGGTCGTCGACGCAGAAGAGTATGACCTGGTCGCAGAGCTTGTCTGACCTCGCATACCAATCACGATAATTTCAGCTTACGCTCAATCGGATTATGCCTAGTCTCCTTCGCATGAAGGTACTGCTCAACGCTTTTGTACTGCTCGCCGGCCTCATCCTCGATCTGTCGCCTGCGCGCGCCGACACGTTGAAAGCGCTGGCTCACATCGGGCCGTGGCCGGTTGCCTCGCAGTTGATCGGCTATCAGAACCGCTTATGGTTCGCGACATCGGTCAAGGGGGTCAATCACAACTCGTCAGACCTGTGGAGCCTCGATATGGCCACCGGCGCGACGCGCTATGAACGATACCTGTTCAGCCAGGACGCCGGCATACCGACGGTCCACCAGGATCTGTTGTACTGGCCCTACGAAGACATGCGCGACGGGTCCGGCTGGGGTGCCGCCAGTGTTACGGATGGAACCCGCTGGAGCCGATTTCATGTACCCACGCTGCGGGCCTTTCACCTGCATTCACTGCGGCCATGGAAGGGCACGCTGGTTGGCACAACCGCAGCCTACACGGCAGGCCTTCATGTATCGGCTGACAATGGCTCGACCTGGCAGATGCTGACCGAGTTCAAACCACGTGTCGGCAGGTTTGTCCGGCTTACCGAGATCGGCGTTGAAAACGACAATCTTTTTGCCGTCGCCAGCGAGCGCACCGGGCCAACCCTGATGCAGTATGCCGACGGCAAAATGGAAGATGTGCCTGGCTGGCCGAAGGGACAGGATGTCTTTGCGCTCACAACGCACAGGGATGCGCTCTTCTCCATAGTGGGTCGACAGGGATCGACCGTGTGGCGGATACGCAACGGCAGGCCTGCGGCACTTGGCCAGGGCGAGGAAGGCTGGTGGCTGCGTGCCCTGACCAGTGACGGCAAGCGCCTTTGGGCCGTGCAGGCAAAGCAAGGCGGCGGTGCTGTATGGTCGAGCGCAGATGGCGATCATTGGCAAAAGGAACATGATTTCACCGGCGGACGGGCCTGGTCCATCGCCAGGGTCGACGGCAAAACCTTTGTCGGCGGCGCCGGTGCCGGCGGCAAAGCCATCATCTGGGGACCTGATGGTCCTGTTGCCTCAGCTGCTTTCAGCAATCCGAAATCTGTCCTGCCACGAAGCAGCCCGACGCCCGGCAAGGCTCCGATTACAGATTGGCAACAGGCGAACAGGAACATGATCGCGGCGTTTGCGGCAGAAGACAATTATGCCGGCCATGCCACGCCATTGGCCAGGCTGACGTACACCCAGGCTTTGAATTCGCCTCCGGATCGCTATTTCAGATCATTGCTGGACTTCCCGAAGCCGGACCGTCAGGTAGACGCTTTTGGCGGACAGTTCACCATCAGCACGGCTGAGCTGGCAAACTGGAAAATGCTCTGGGGCATGGGACTGGCGGGTGAAAAGCAGGTTGCGCCGGAAATTCTCAAGCGGCCCTGGATACGAACCTCAAACGGACCGGAAAAATGGTTCGATCAGTTGCTGATAGGATTGTGGGCGATACAATGGTCGGGCCAGAACGATCAGGCCACCATGGACGCACTCATCAATCGGCTCGGTTATGATCGCGATCCTGTTTTCATCACCTCACAAGTAGTTGGCACCTTGAATGCAGTTACCGGTCAGCGCTATGCATATGACCGTCAGGCTTGGCAAGCCTGGTGGGAGACCAACCGCGATACGTGGCCTAAATGACACTTGATGAATACAACACCTACTGCGCTTCGCTGACCGCCACGACCCACGTCGTGCAATGGGGCGGCGCCCATGTATGGAAAGTCGGCGGAAAGGTTTTCGCCGTCGCCGGCTGGAGCAAGGACGACGCCTTTGCGGTCACGTTCAAGGTTTCCGAACTGGCTTATGAAATCCTCAAGGAACAGCCCGGCCTGCAGCCTGCGCCCTATCTTGCATCACGTGGAATGAAATGGATCCAGCACTACGCCCATCCCGGCCTCGATGACGCGGGATTGAGAGATTACATCGCGGAATCGCACAAGATTGTTGCCCTGGGTCTGACCAAGAAACTGCAACGCGAACTCGGTGTCGGCAGCGCCGCCTGAAGATGCTACTTCGCCGCGCGGACGATCTTGTCTTCCGTCTTGCGCATGATCTTGTCGTATTGCTGCAACTGCGTTGGCGTGAATACCTTGGCCAGTGCATTGCGTTCGTCGCGCGCAGCCGACTGCAGCGGGCCGCTGGCCTTCATCAGCAGCGACATTTTCGGAGTTGCGGACCTGCGAATGCCGTACTTCCGGAAAATCTTTCTAAAGCGGCGGTCGGACTTGCGCATGATGCGCCGCACCTTGCTCCGCTGGCTTTTGGTCATCTTGATTTTGCGTTCAAAGCCGGAGTCGTAAATCGAAGCGGCGTTTGCCGGTTGAACAGCCACAGTCGGCAGACTGACAGCAACAGCCGCAGCGGCTATAAACAACCCTGTAAATGCCCTTCGAAAAACCTTCTGAACCGTCATCTCGAATCATGCCCCATGTTTGAATCAGCGCCGTCCGCTGACCCGATGAGACCATTGTCGCGCGACGCGGGTCAAATCAAAGTTCAGTCAGCCATGCAGATTTTTTGCAAGTGTGGCTTTTATGCATCAGGTCGCGTAACGGCAGCGATTGGACCAACCACAACTCACAGTGGAATGTTGTCATGCTTCTTCCAGGGGTTTTCGACCTGCTTGTTGCGCAGCATGTTCAAGGCTCGTGATATGCGACGGCGGGTGGCATTGGGCATGATGACTTCATCGATATAGCCGCGTTCCGCCGCCACAAACGGATTGGCGAAGCGATCCTCATAGTCTTTCGTGCGCTGGGCGATCTTGTCCTTATCGGCCAGTTCCGAGCGATAAATGATCTCCGCGGCGCCTTTTGGGCCCATTACGGCAATTTCCGCGGTCGGCCAGGCATAGTTCACATCGCCGCGAATGTGCTTCGAACTCATCACGTCATAGGCACCGCCATAGGCCTTACGCGTAATAACAGTGACTTTCGGCACCGTAGCCTCGGCATAGGCAAACAACAGCTTTGCACCGTGTTTGATCAGGCCGCCATATTCCTGCGCGGTTCCCGGCAGGAAACCCGGCACGTCCACGAATGTCACCAGCGGGATGTTGAAGCAGTCGCAGAAGCGGACAAAGCGCGCAGCCTTGCGGCTGGCATCACTGTCCAGCACACCTGCCAGCACCATTGGCTGATTCGCGATGATGCCCACAGTGTGACCCTCGACACGGGCAAAGCCTACGACGATGTTCTTTGCGTGGGCTTCCTGAATTTCGAAAAAGTCTCCTTCGTCCACTGTCTTGTGGATCAGTTCCTTGATGTCATAAGGCTGGTTGGGATTTGCCGGGATCAGGGTATCGAGTGACTTGTCCAGCCGCTCGCCGTCATCGTCCGTCGGCACATCGGGCGCATCTTCGGTGTTGGATGCCGGCAGAAAGTCAATCAGCCTGCGCATCTGCAACAGGGCCTCGACATCATTTTCATAGCCCTTGTCGGCAACTGAAGATTTGACCGCGTGCACGGATGCCCCACCCAGATCTTCGGCCGTCACGGTTTCATTGGTCACGGTCTTCACCACGTCCGGGCCAGTGACAAACATGTAGCTGGTGTCCTTCACCATGAATATGAAGTCGGTCATCGCAGGTGAATACACATCGCCCCCGGCACACGGGCCCATGATAACTGAAATCTGCGGGATGACACCGGACGCAAGCACGTTGCGCTGGAACACTTCACCGTAGCCTCCAAGCGCAGCCACGCCTTCCTGGATGCGTGCGCCGCCTGCATCAAACAGGCCAATGATGGGCGCCCGGTTCTGCAGCGCCATATCCTGTATCTTGGTTATTTTCCTGGCGTGAGCTTCTGACAGGGACCCGCCGAACACCGTAAAATCCTTCGCGAACAGGTACACAGTGCGGCCATTGACCGTGCCCCATCCCGTTACAACGCCGTCGCCGGGAATTTTCTGGTCCTGCATGCCGAAATCTGAGCAGCGGTGTTCGACAAACATGTCGAATTCCTCGAACGAACCTTCGTCCAGCAGCAGGTCAATGCGCTCACGAGCCGTCAGCTTGCCGCGCTTGTGCTGTGCCTCAATACGACGTTCGCCGCCGCCAAGCCGAGCCACATCCCGGCGCTCCTGAAGTTGGTTGAGAATATCCTGCATGTCAAAATCCCCTGCCCTGAACGGCGAATGTTGTAAGATGTTCTATCACTTGCCCGCAGCAAGGCAAGTTGTACCTTTGACGATGAACAACCGGATCAATGCGGCTTTCAACACATGCCCATGAACTGCATTGTTGCGTCGAAATCCAGTTTGCGGACGGCGCGGCGGGCCTCGGCTTCTTCGTCGCCGCCCCATTGTTCAATCTGCCAGTCTTCATCGGCATGGGCGGCGGCCCAGGCTGCTTCAGCCGACAAGGCGCCGGACGCAGTCATCATGGCAATCAGAGTCGATCCGGTGAGCGTCGTAATGTTGTGAATGGCGGTCAGCCTGAATTCATCCTCTGCGCCCAGTACTTTTGACACAGTCGCAAGCGCGGTGTCTGGCTGCGTGTGATGCACGATACCCTCAACACAGATAAACTGTACATTGTGGGTTGCTTTTACCCAGTCGAGTACCGGGTCCCAGAGCATGGCCTGGCGGACGACCAGCGGGTCAGGCGTACCGGCGCGATAACAGACCAGGTCGCTGGCTGCGAAGTCCGTCAACTCGGCAACAATGCGGGCTTCATCATCGCGCACCCGGTCGACAGCCGTGTTTGCCAGTCGGGTGATGATCATGGTGGACGGGTCTATGTAAGTTTCCTGAGCCTCCCATTCGGAGGCAATGGCACCGGCCATGTCACGCGACGGCACCGCAAAAGCGCGTTTCAGCGGTGTCTTCACGATGCGACCATCGAGCCGGATGTCAAAGCCGGCATCGGTTTCCCCTACCGCCACCTGTTTGTAGAAGCGTTTCGGCAGATTGCGATCGATCCGGGCCGTCAGCAGTCGCCTGGCACGTTCATCCTCGGTTTCGGTCATGCATCACTGTCCAGATAGCCGTTAATCGATGCTTCCAACTGATTGTATTCATGCAATATATCATGTGCTCCGGATGACATCAGATCATCAACCGGGTGATAGCCCCACGAAACTCCGATAGCGCCGACACCGGCATTGCGGGCCATGGTCATGTCGTAAGTGGTGTCGCCGATCATGACGGTGTTATCAACCTGCGCACCGGTCTCGGATATCGCCTGGTGAATCATGGCAGGATGAGGCTTGGACGGGGCATCGTCTGCGGTTTGGATGGAGGAGAAGTAGCCCTGCAGGCCTTCACGATCAATCATGGCCCTCACGCCACGCTGGGACTTGCCGGTGGCAATCGCCATAATGACATCATCCATGGCGTGATACCGGTCCAGAACTTCACGGCATCCGTCATACAGCGGCTCCTTGTGGGCCTCGGTGGCACGCAGGTACTGAAAGGCGTTCTTGTAGCCTTCGGTCAGTCGCTCGTGTTGTCGGGCATCGCCTTCAGGAAACAGGACCTGCATGACTTGCGGCAGCGACAGGCCGACGATTGACAAGGTTGCCTCACGCCCCGGCCAAGGCAACTCCTCGCGTTCGAACGCAAACTGCATGGATCGCACGATATTGTGCTGGCTATCGACCAGCGTGCCGTCACAGTCAAAGATAATCAGCTTCACGTGTCGTATTCCTCGCCCGCCTCGGGCACGTCATATTGTTCCGGATCAAACCCGCAGGTGACCATGCTCTCTCTCATATGGCCCGGTACAGGTGCGGTTACATCCACTGTCCCGCCCTTTGGATGGGGAAACGTCACCCTTCGGGCATGCAGATGCAACTTGTGCGCAAAGCCTTCGTCTTTTTCTTCACCACTGCCGTCATGTTCAAGAGAGCCGTATTTCGGATCACCGATGATCGGATGGTCGATCATCTGCATGTGGACACGCAGCTGATGCTGGCGGCCGGTCACCGGTTTCAGTGACACCCAGGCCACCGACGGCGGGGCCTTGTCGATGACCGCATAATGGGTCATGGCCTTTTGGGCGCCGTCCTGTTTCATGTTTTTCGCAATCTGCACCTTCTCTTCACCGGGACCGCCCGCCTTTACCAGCGGTTTGTCGATCACGCCCTGCTCCGGCCTCGGCACACCTGACACCAGCGCCCAGTAAATTTTCCTGACTGAACGGGTCTGAAACAGCTTGCCCAGGGCAGTTGCCATTGACCGGGTCTTGGCGATCACCAGAACACCGGAAGTGTCGCGGTCGAGCCGATGCACCAGCCGGGGCCGGTCGTAGAGTTCTGCAGCCATGCCCTGCAGCAATCCGTCAATATGCCTGGTGGTGCGTGAACCGCCCTGCACCGCAAGGCCGGACGGTTTGTTCAGTACGTAGAGATGCTTGTCTTCAAACAACACAAGCGAGTGGAACAAGGCCTTGTCATGAGCACTCAAAGGCTTGGGTTTTGCCGGGCCATCCTGGTTGGCTGCAGCGTCGAGGTTTATCGGTGGCACGCGGATTGTCTGACCGGGCAAAAGCCGTTCGTTGGCTTTCACCCGACCGCCGTCCACGCGTACCTGGCCGGTGCGCAGCAACTTGGACAACCGGCCATGGGAGACCTGCGGGAAATGCACCTTGAACCAGCGGTCCAGCCGCATGCCGTCCTCGTCTCCCTTGACGGAAATCTGTTTGACACCACTCATTGCAACACCGCTCTCGCCAGGTACAGTCCGGCGAACACCGCCAGCAGCGACAACACAACAGATCCACCGGCATATCCGAATGCCATGCCGTACTCCTTGCGCTCATAAAGCGTCGCAAAATCAAGCGAAAAAGCCGAAAACGTGGTGAACCCGCCCAGGATGCCGGTTGTCAAAAACACACGCATTTCCTGACTTGTGGTCCAGGCCAGCGCCATCACGGCAATGAGCAGTCCCATCATGAATGAACCGGTGATGTTGACGATCATCGTGCCCCACGGGAAGCCATGGCCAATAAGCTTCGGTGTTGTGATATTCACACCGTAGCGCGCGGCAGCACCAATTGCTCCGCCCAGAGCTGCATAAAGAAACATTGTCATGGCAGCGAGGTATACTCACGCGCAACCATAACCGCAACAATCCTCTGGACGGCATACAGTGTCCATGTAAAAACCCTTCACATGAATTGGCACAAGAAACCGCGCGACAGCTATCACCACGGCAATCTGCGCAAGGCGCTGATTGACGCTGCCCTGGACCTGATCGGATCCAAGGGCACCGGCGGGTTCACATTCGCTGAAGCGGCGCGCCATGCCGGCGTCAGCCCGGCGGCACCTTACCGGCACTACAAGGACCGCGAAGCGCTGGTGGCAGATGTGGCCGGGCAAGGTTACCGGGCATTTTCCAGCGCCCTCGGTAAAGCATGGAATGACGGCAAGCCGGACGCAGCGACCGCATTCAAGCGGACCGGCAATGCCTACCTGGCATTTGCCCGCAAGGAGCCTGCCTATTATTCGGCCATGTTCGAAAGCGGACTGAATGTATCGACCTATCCGGAATTGCGCACCGCCGCGGATGAGGCGTTCGAGACCCTGAAGGTGGCAGTTGCCGCCCTCATTGCCACGGCGCCTGAGGGACAACGCCCGCCGGTGCTGATGGTGTCACTGCATGTCTGGGCAGTCAGCCACGGGATCGCGTCCCTGTTCGGCCGCGGCGACGGGGCCGCATTCAAGCAACCGATTTCAGCAGAGGAACTGCTTGAGTCTCATATGCTGGTTTACCTGCGCGGCCTTGGTCTGACGATTTAATCGACGGAATTGCAGCCATCAACTCGTCCTGCAGACAGGACATATGTGAGCCCGGTTCAGTGTCCCGTCAGGTCTTTCATTAAATTTCCCAGACTGTCTTGACTCCAACACAAACAATGCTCACATATGTGAATGTTAATAACATTTACATAAACACAGAGGCGAGACATGAATACACTCGTTGAACGCTTGGACCACTATGGCATGGGTGCATGGATAGCACTGATGGTGGTCAGTTTCGTGGTCTTTTGGCCACTCGGATTGGCAATACTTGGATACATGATTTGGAGCGGACGCATGAGATGCAAAAACAAGGGCAAGGTCGCGGCCTTTAACGCAACCGGATTTGGCATGGGCAAAGGCGGCCCCGGCCGTTGGTACCGCGGCGGTTTTCCAAGTTCCGGAAATCGCGCCTTTGACGACTATCGCGAAGAGACCCTCAACCGTCTTCAGGAAGAACACGAGGAGTTTCAGGCCTTCCTTGAGAAACTTCGCCATGCACGTGACAAATCCGAATTCGACCAGTTCATGGCTGACCGGACCAAACGCGCTGAAGCAACCGATGTTGAAGACGCACCAGAAACAGATGCCAAGGACGAAGGCGACAAGCCTGCCGCCTGACGCATCGGTTACCGCAATGAACGACAACCCCGGCCTCATGCGCCGGGGTTTGCTTTATGGAGTTTGACACAAAACCCAATTGTGCTACTAGCACTGCCAGGTCGGGGCAGCGATGGCGTCGCTGCACAGATCCCCGACCAGGGTTGAACGATCAGACCCTCATGGCATCCTGAACGCCCGGATGAGTTTTCTCCGGGCATTTCTATGGGTAATCCCCAACCGGCCTGGAGAACGGCTTGTTGGAGATTTGTCATGTTGCAAAGAATTACCCGTCCAGATGCTTTTCGTTTTCACAATGGCGAGAAGGCAAAACTTCCTTTCACTGCAAAAGAGTATGAGCGCCGCTTGAACCGGTTGCGCAGGATCATGACGCGCTTGGACCTGCCTGCGGTGCTGCTGACCTCAATGCATAACGTCGCCTATTATTCCGGCTTCCTGTATTGCAGTTTTGGCCGTCCTTACGCGTGTGTCGTGACCCATGACGCGTGCACGACGGTTTCCGCCAACATCGATGCCGGCCAGCCGTGGCGCCGGTCGTTCGGCGACAATGTCACCTACACAGACTGGCAACGCGGCAACTACTGGCGCGCCATACAAGAACTGATAGGTGAACCTGGCCGGCTCGGCATAGAAGCCGATCACCTGACCCTCGCCATGCGCGACCAGGCAACCGCAACCCTGGGCGCACCCGACATGTGCGACATCGGCAAGGCCACCATGGCGCAGCGCATGGTGAAGTCGCCTGAGGAAATCAGGCTGATCAAGTCTGGTGCGAAGGTCGCCGATATTGGCGGTGAAGCCATTCGGGATGCAGTTCAGATCGGCGCGCGCGAGATTGACATCGCCATGGCCGGGCGTAATGCCATGGAGACAGCGATTGCCGAGCGTCATCCGGACAGTGAGATCCGCGACAGCTGGGTATGGTTCCAGTCCGGCATCAACACCGATGGCGCACACAACCCGGTCACCACGCGCAAGCTGGAACGCGGCGATATTCTTTCGCTCAACACGTTCCCGATGATCTCCGGATACTACACCGCACTGGAACGCACGCTATTCATCGGCGAACCGTCAAAAGCAGAGCGAAAACTGTGGGAAATCAATGTCGGAGCGCATGAACTGGGCATATCGCTGATCAGGCCGGGTGCAAGCTGTTCTGCCATCACATCAGAGATCAACAGCTACTTCGAAGACCATGATGTCCTGCAGTACCGGACGTTCGGATATGGCCATTCGTTCGGTGTCCTGTCGCACTACTACGGTCGCGAGGCAGGCCTTGAACTGCGTGAAGATATCGACACGGTGCTTGAGCCGGGCATGGTGGTTTCAATGGAACCGATGCTCACCGTGCCGGAAGGAAAACCCGGCGCCGGCGGTTACCGTGAACATGACATTTTGGTGGTTGGCAAAAGCAGTGCGGAAAACATCACCGGTTTTCCGTACGGTCCGGAGCATAACATCATTACCGCACAGAACTGATCAACCGAACGGGCGATCAGTTTTTGGGGGGAAGTGGAGCCGTACGGGTGGAACCGGGGGAAAACGGCGTTGGGGCCTGTCAGTTGCTGGCAGGCTCCACCACTCTCAGATACAGATGCCAGGTGGCATGGCCCAGTACCGGCAGGATGATGAACAGGCCGAGGAATGCCGGTACCAGGGCAAGTGCCGTCAGGACCAGCACAACAAGTCCCCACACCATCATGGCAAACGGGTTGGTCAACACTGCCTTGATGCTTGTGATTATGGCCGTGACGAAATCCACCTCCCTGTCCAGCAGCAGCGGGATTGACACGACAGTCACGGAGAACAGCACGGTGTAAAGAATGCCGCCAACGATGTGTCCTGCAGCCAGGAAACGCAGCCCGTCGCCAGTGTTCAGGACTGTGTGGATGAAGCCGTCCAAAGTCGAAAATGACCTGAATCCGAGGAACAGCGCCACCAGCAGGCGAACCTGATACATCCACATCCACATGATGAACAGGGTGACGAAGGCCATAATGGACAACTCCCGCCCCTTCTGCCGCCACACTGTGGTCAGAACACCTGACCAGGTCAGCGGGCGTCCGTCCTGCAGGCAGCGGCTTACTTCATAAATACCAACGGCAACGAACGGGCCCACGAGGGGAAATCCGATAGCCAATGGATAGATCATGTAATGCATGTCCAGCCGGGCAATGAGGGCCACAACCAGCAACCCGCCCAAGGCATAGAAGCCACCAAAGAACAGGCCAAACAGCGGCGCCCGGAAAAAATCGCCCACACCGGCAACGAATGCCGCGCGGATATCTGCCAGTCCAATGCGCCGAACAACCGGCATTGTGCCGGCAGATGCCGGTTTTACCTGTGGTTGCTTCACCATAGAAACTTTCCTCCCCTGCCAAAAGCCCTTTTCCGGGTCTTCAGGCATAGTGGCTACCTTGCGCAACGAACGAAATGATCTGGATCAATTCAGCGCTACGGGTCGTCCGGCATCATTTCTCGCCGCGTTGGGCACGCAATGACGCCCACCAGTCAAGCCGTTTGCGGATCTCCCGCTCAAAGCCTTTGTCGGGCGGATCATAGAAGGTTTGCCTGCCCATTTCGTCCGGAAAGTAATTTTGGCCGGAAAATCCGTCAGGCTGGTCGGGATCGTATTTGTAGCCTGATCCGTACTCCTGCTCTTTCATCATCTTGGTCGGCGCATTGAGGATGATTTTCGGCGGCATTACCGACCCGGTTTCCTTCGCCCGCCGCATCACCTGCTTGTAGGCAGTGTAAACCCCGATAGACTTGGGTGCCGTCGCCAGATAAACCGCTGCCTGCGCCAGGCCCAACTCGCCTTCCGGTGAGCCGAGAAAATCATAGACGTCCTTGGCTGCAAGCGCCTGCACGACCGCCTGCGGATCGGCCAGGCCGATATCCTCATTGGCCATGCGCACCAGACGCCGGCAAATGAATAAGGGATCCTCTCCGGCGACCAGCATGCGCGCCAGCCAGTACAGGGCCGCATCCGGGTCAGATCCGCGGATCGACTTGTGCAGCGCCGAAATAAGATTGTAATGCCCGTCCTGGCCCTTGTCGTAAACCGGGACGCGCCGCTGGATGGTCTCTGCCAACCCGGCTGCATCCAACGCGTCCGAGCCCGCATCAACAACGGCAAACAAGTCCTCGACAAGATTGAGAAAATAACGTCCGTCGCCATCGGCCATAGCGAACAATTGCTCACGGGCTTCCCCGGTTACGGGTAACGACCTGCCCTCCAGCTCCTCAGCCCGCGTCAGCAAACCCGCCATGGCTGCGCTGTCGAGCCGGTTGAGGGTCAGGACCTTTGCGCGCGACAGCACCGCGGCATTCAGCTCGAAAGACGGATTTTCGGTGGTAGCGCCGACCAATGTTATGGTGCCGTCCTCCATCCAGGGCAGGAAACTGTCCTGCTGCGCCTTGTTGAAGCGGTGGATCTCGTCCACGAACAGCAAGGTGCCCTGCCCCTTGTCCGTGCGGCGCAGGCGCGATGCCTCGAACACTTTCTTGAGGTCCGCCACACCTGAGTGGATGGCCGATATTTGCTCAAAGTGAAGGTCGGCCTCTCCGGCCAGCAGGCGAGCAATCGTGGTCTTGCCGGTTCCGGGCGGCCCCCACAGGATCATGGAGCTGATCCGGCCGGAAGAGATCATCCGCGAAATCAGCCCAGCCTCACCGGTCAGGTGGTCCTGTCCCTGCACCTCGGCCAGAGACTTCGGCCGCAACCTGTCGGCAAGTGGACGCGGTGCAGATGCTTCCAGTCCCGCAGCGTCAAACAGCGATGCCATTGGCCGGCTTCTCCTTAACCGCCAAACTCGCGGCGAATGAGCTTGCCCTTGCGCAGGATGGCCACATCCCAGTATCCGTCCCGCCGTCTTAGAATCTTGCGCAGATCCGACACGGAACCAAGTTTGCGCTCATTGAGCTCGACGATGACATCGCCCTTCTTGAACCCGAAACGACGCGCCAGCGACCTTTTGACACCGGAGACCGCCACGCCCTCCACGGAAGACGGCAAGCCAAGCTCTTCAGCGACTGCAGGTGATATATTGACCACCTGCAGGCCGGTAAACGGTGACCTGCCCTTGATGACAGTGGTGTTGCGTGGCGGGTCTTCCGGCGCGGGCGTCAGTGAAACATCAGCCTTGAACCGTTTTGACTTGCGGCTGAAGACCACCCGGGACTCCTCACCAACAGGCAAGGTCGCAAATCGGAAACTGAATTCCTGAGCATTCTCGATCCGCTTGCCGGCCAGGCGCAACAACACATCGCCGCGTTTGATGCCGGCCTTTTTAAGCGGGCTGTCGGGGTGCAATTGTGAAACCAGCGCACCGCGCGGGCGGTTGAGCCCCAAGGCAGATGCCAGGTCGCTTGTCACATTCTGCAGATCGGCCCCGACCCAGGGCCGTGTGACCTTGGTGGCGCCGCTCAGTGACTGCTCTATGACGGAGCGCACCATGTTGACGGGAATAGCGAAACCGATGCCATTGGAGCCGCCGGAGCGTGAAAAAATGGCGGTGTTGATACCGATCAACCGACCGTTCATGTCCACCAGCGCACCCCCGGAATTGCCCGGGTTGATGGCCGCGTCGGTCTGTATGAAAAACTGATACGACGATACGCCGACACGGGTTCGCGCCAATGCCGAGACGATACCGCTTGTAACTGTCTGGCCGACACCGAACGGATTGCCAATGGCAAGGACGAGATCGCCCACTTCCAGCGCATCGGAATCACCCAGGGACAGAGGAACGAGCGGTTCGCCATCCGGTTTGATGCGCAGCACGGCCAGGTCGGTACGCTCATCGGTCAAGATGAGCTCGGCGTCAAATTCCCGCTTGTCGGACAGGACGACGCGGATTTCGGTTCCGTTCTTGATGACATGGTTGTTTGTGACGACAATGCCGGACGCATCCACGATCACGCCGGAGCCCAGTGAATTCTGGGCCCGCCTGCGCGGTCTGCCGCCAAACAGTTCATCACCGAAAAACCGGCGGAAAAACGGATCAGCCCCAAAAGGCTGGCGGCGGCCCTGGGTTTTCACGATGCGCTTGGCATAGACGTTGACCACACTCGGCGCGGTGGTCTTCACCACCGGCGAAAATGACATGGCAATGTCGCCACGTGACGCCGGTACCTGCTGAGCACTGGCGGGTCCCAATGCCAACATTACCGGCACCAGGGCAATTGCTGCATAAAACAACACTTGGCGGACAAACTGCATGATCGGAGAATCCTTGATTGCATAGAGACGAATTGTTGGCGCACCCTATCAAGACCGCAACAATTGGCCAACCATTCCCGGCAACTTGTCTGTATTTGTTATCCGGCAGAGGCGGTTTTCCCGGCTTCGATCAACTGCAGCAATTGCTGTAGTTTTTCCAGCGGTACGCCGATGTTTGAACCGCCATATTCAGGCAGGATCGCAGCATTTACGCCGACTACCCGGCCATTGCTGTCCATGACCGGTCCGCCGCTGCCGCCCTTGGCGGTATCTGCGTCATAGACAATCGTGGCCGCAGTGACTTTCGCCACGATTCCCTGGCTTGCCAGTGGCTGGATGAACGAACTCTCCGACAAGCGTTCCGCGACTTTCCAGAAATTGGTTTCGCCGGCTTCACGGATCTTCATGACGAACGCCTTGCCGGCCTGGGCAAGCATGGCCCTGAGCCCGGTCGGATAGCCCATCACGATAACGTTGTCGCCCGACGTGAGTTTGATGGAGGACAGCTCAAGGCCTGCTACTTCAGGCGACGCGCCGGTAAACTTCAACACGGCAACGTCGGCATCATCACTGGCGCGGACCAATTCGACCGGCAATGCTTCAACCCTGCCCGGCATGTACGCGACAAAGCGAGTGAACTCCGGCTGCAGTCCCCGTCCCCCGAAAGCACCTAGGTTGGCATCACTTTCCCACGGCAACGCAACATGCCGGTTGGTGACTATCCTGCCGCCTTCTGCGAGCACGAAACCGGTTCCGGTATAGCGTTTTTCGGCAATCGTTCCTTCACCATCCAGTGTCAGACGGGGATTGCCGCGTGCATCCACGACCGGCTTACCGTTCGGCCCGACAATGTAGCGCAGAAACCGGCCTGTCGATGTTTCCCTGAATGCGTAGGAGCCTTGCAGGAACATGACCGACGGTATTGCGGCGGCTATCGCTCGCGCACTTGCCTTGCGGGATTTTTCCAACACCTCGAGCCGACCGGTATTAGCGGTCAGGGTTTCATCGATCCGGTCGCGGAGCGTGTTCAGGTCCTGGGGTGTCAACGCCTGTTCGCGGGCCTGCGCCAGAGACTCGGCAAACTTCTCGATGTTGGCGCGCTCGCGGGCAAGGTCGCTCTGCAGCATCACATTGATCTTGTATTGCTGGTAGAGCAGCAATCCCAGACTGGTGAGCGCAGCAATCACACCGACTCGAAACAGGACCGTGGTCTGCCCGGCAAAACGTCTGAACATGCTTATCAGCGCCCGGCAAATTCTGGTGAACACAGGCTGTCGGCTGGTGCGGAGATAGGCCACCGCATCCGACAGGATTTCCGAAACCACCTTGCGGGGCTTTTCTTCGCCCCCGCACAGGCAGAACTGAGACATTGGCCCACTATCGCCGAATTCTATTACGTCCGCGCTTTGCAGAAGGTGTGATGAAACAAGTTTTCCATTGACCCACAATGGATGATCTCCGCGCGCCTCAATTTCATAGGATCCCGCAGCAAGATGGAGACGGGCAATTTCCTGCCCGCCTTCGGATCCTGATCGCGCCGGCGCTATGTGAATACGTTTGTTGGCCCGCAGATAGACATCAAGTGTCTCGCCATGCAATGTCGCTTGAACACCTTCGTCGCCACCGGTCAGATGGTCGAAGGTTGCGACAGGTTCTGTCGCGTTTTGCAGTTGCTCATCCATGGCAAGGCATGCCTTTCATCTTGCGAACGCCTTACCCCTCAACCAACAATTGGCGATTATGGCACATCCCTGTCAACCAATTGCACGCTAAGTTTACCGTCGATCCAGTTTTGTTGAAAGGATGATAGCAGACTCAGTGCGGGTAACGCCTTCGAGGATGCCTATCTGGTCAAGCACCTTGTCTATATGGTCCGTGGTCAACGCCCTTATCTGTGCGATCAGGTCAAACTTCCCGGATACCGTATGCAGAGTTTCAACCTGCGGCATGCGCACAAGCGCGCGGACAACATCCGCATTCATACGTGGCTCCACGGACAGCTCAACATGCGCCAGAATACCTTCTGCCGTTCCCTGGCTGGCGAGCCTGACGCCATATCCGGCAATGACCCCACTGATCTCCAGGCGCCTGAGCCTGTCCTGAATTGTAGTGCGGGACACGCCAAGCCTTCGGGCCAGTTCCGAAACCGGCATCCTGGCATTGGTTTGCAGCAGAGCAATCAGCTCTTCGTCTTTCTCGGTCACTCGCATAATCGTCATTCTATGCCTGAATACGGCATTTCGACGAAATATATGGCAAATGACGAAAAAAGTGCGTCTGTTTATCGCTCCCGCATGGCCTCATCATCTTATGTAACGCCGAATCAAACAGGTCCAGGAGCTCGAGATGGTATTAGCGCTGCAAACATCCCGCATCAGACCTTCAGTTGCCGCGCCTGCGAAATTTTACCGTGACAGCCTGGACGCTGCAGCAAACCTGGACTGCGAAGCCCCGGTACTGTGTTTTTCACCGGCCACTCTGACAGCGCGGGCAAACCTGTTCATCCAGGGATTTCCAGGCGAAGTCGCTTATGCCGTCAAGGCAAACCCGTGTCCGCAGGTCATGCAGGTGCTGGCCAGGGCAGGCATCGGCGTGTTCGACGTCGCCTCCACAATGGAAATGGAGACGATCGCCCGGAGTTGCCCGGGCGCCAAACTGCATTATCACAACCCGGTTAAATCGCGTGGTGAGATTGCAACCGCGTGGCATGCGTTCGGCTGCCGGAGGTTTGCCGCCGACAGCCATGAAGAGATCACCAAAATTTCCCAAACGATCGGTCCGGCAGGTGGAGCGGAAATTGCCATCCGGTTTTGCCTATCCTCACATGGCGCATCGGCGCATGATTTCTCAGGCAAGTTCGGCGTTGACGAAAAAACCGCGGCCGGGCTGATGAAGCATGCGGCTCAGTGTGGTTTTTCCCCCCTGCTCACGTTCCATCCCGGTTCGCAGTGCACAGACCCGCAGGTCTGGTGCAGTCACATTGAAGCAGCCGGGCGAATTGCAAGAGACGCAGGCATTGTACTTACACGGCTGAACGTGGGCGGCGGTTTTCCGGCCCGCTATTCCGCCAGTGCAGGCCCGGACCTGGCGACCTACTTCCAAACCATCCAGCACAGCGTCTCGAGCGTCTTCGGCAACAATCGGCCCGAACTTGAATGCGAACCCGGACGCAGCATTGCAGCGCCGGCCTTTTCCCTTCTCACCAGCGTCAAGCTGGTGCGTGAACGAACGGGCGACCTGTTTTTGAACGACGGAATTTACGGCGGCCTGCTGGAAGTCACCCAGGTGCCTGACCTGCTGCCGTTCTACCGGGTGCTGCGCAACGGACAGGTCGTTGTTGCTACAGATCAACGATCGTTTGCGGTATTCGGACCTACATGCGATCCGCTCGATGTCCTTCCGGTTACGCTCACCCTGCCGTCAGATATTCGCGAATCCGACATCATCGAGTTTGCCGGCATTGGTGCCTATGGCATGGCGACCGCGACGAGCTTCAACGGATATGGTTCCGTGTCACAGGTTACGGTTGAAACTGCCTATACCGGCTGATACCGCCGCTAACTCTTGACGTCGTCACGCCCCAGCACTGTCATCATCGTTGCGGACAGGGTGGCAATGCGCTTGCGCGAACCGTTATTCAGCGCGAACGCCTCACCTTCGCAGAACGTGATCGTTCGTCCGGGCTTGATGACCCTGCCTTCAAACATGAATGTCTGCCCTGCTGCCGGCGCAAGCAGGCTGGTCTTCAGCTCAACAGTCAGCACACCGGCATCTTCAGGCATCAGCGAAAAGGCGGCATAACCGCAGGCCGTATCCAGGACCGTGGTTGTAACGCCTGCATGAATGAACCCGTGCTGCTGGGTGAAGCGGTCATCATGAGCCATTTCCATGACAACCATTCCAGGTTCAACAGAAACCAGCCTGACCCCCATTGTTGCCAAGGCTGCCTGGCGGGCAAAGCTGTCCGCAACCCGTTGTGCATAGTCTGCTGTTTTTGGTGAAAGGCCGTTCATCCGGTCATGTTGCTTCATAGCCGGCAAAAAGAAAAGGCGGCTCCCGCAGGAACCGCCTGAAACTTTTCAATGCGGGTAAGACGATTATGCCGCTTCAGCTTCGCCTTCGTCAGCATCCTGGGTTGGACCTGAATCCAGCCCCTTGGCCGCCGGGTCACGGTCGACAAGTTCGATCACTGCCATCGGCGCGCTGTCACCATAGCGGAAACCGGCTTTCAGAACGCGTGTATATCCGCCATTGCGTTCGCCATAGCGAGCGCCCAGGACGTCAAACAACTTCTTGACCTGGTCTTCGTCGCGCACTTTCGACATGGCCTGACGGCGTGCATGCACGTCACCACGCTTGGCAAGCGTAATCAGCTTTTCAGCGATCGGCCGCAAGTCCTTGGCCTTGGGCAGAGTTGTGACAATCTGCTCATGCTTGATCAGCGCAGCCGCCATATTGGCAAACATTGCCTTGCGATGCGAGCTTGTGCGGTTGAGCTTGCGTCCGCTCTTTCCGTGGCGCATTGGCCTTCTCCTTGGATACTTACCTGCGGGGCAGCCTCGCGGCTGTCACCGATGAATTTCAATCAGTAGTGAGTCTCGAACTTTTTCGCCAGTTCCTCGATGTTCTCAGGCGGCCAGTTCTCGATATCCATGCCGAGATGCAGGCCCATCTGAGCCAGCACTTCCTTGATCTCGTTCAGTGACTTGCGGCCGAAGTTCGGAGTGCGCAGCATTTCGCCTTCCGTCTTCTGGATCAGGTCACCGATGTAAACGATGTTGTCGTTCTTCAGGCAGTTTGCCGAGCGAACAGACAGTTCCAGCTCATCGACCTTCTTAAGCAGGGCTGCGTTGAACTCCAGCTCCGGCTTTTCTTCCTCGGTGACAATCTGCTGGGGCTCTTCGAAGTTGATGAACACCTGCAGCTGATCCTGGAGGATACGGGCCGAATAGGCCACGGCATCTTCCGGCGTCATGGAACCATCGGTTTCGATGGTCATGATCAGCTTGTCATAATCCAGCACCTGGCCTTCACGGGTGTTCTCAACCTTGTAGGACACGCGCTTTACCGGGCTGTACAGGCTGTCGACCGGGATGAGGCCGATCGGAGCGTCTTCCGGGCGGTTGCGCTCTGCAGCAGCATAGCCCTTGCCCGTGTTGACAGTGAACTCCATGCGCACTTCTGCGCCGTCATCGAGCGTGCAGATCGGCAGGGTCGGGTTCAGGATCGTGATGTCACCGCTTTCCTCGATATCGCCTGCGGTAACAGCGCCCGGACCCTGCTTGCGCAATGTCAGGCGCTTGGGACCTTCGCCCTGCATGCCGACAGCGATTTCCTTGATGTTCAGCACGATATCGGTCACGTCCTCACGCACGCCGGCGATGGAGGAAAACTCATGCAGCACGCCATCAATCTGGACCGATGTTACTGCCGCGCCTTGCAATGACGACAGCAGTACACGGCGCAGGCTGTTGCCGAGCGTCATGCCAAAACCACGTTCAAGCGGTTCTGCAACCAGTGTCGCTGTACGACGGCGGTCACGGCCGGCATTCACGTCCAGCTTTATCGGCTTGATAAGATCTTGCCAGTTCTTAGTGTTCACGGTGTCGACCTCTGTGCAGTTGTGGGTATCTGGTGTCCGCGGATCGGACCAAGACCCCTGAATTCATATTGTGTCGGCAAACCGGGCTGGCCATCCAGCTGATTTGCCCAAGTTCTGGTTGCCCTATACGCGGCGACGCTTGGGTGGACGAACGCCATTGTGCGGAATAGGCGTAACGTCGCGGATCGATGTCACCTGAAGACCAACCGCCTGCAGCGCGCGAAGCGCTGACTCACGGCCTGAGCCCGGTCCGCAGACCTCGACCTCAATAGTCTTCATGCCGTGTTCCATTGCAATCTCGCCGGCCTGCTCCGCAGCGACCTGTGCTGCATAAGGCGTGGATTTGCGTGAACCCTTGAACTTCATCTTGCCGGCCGACGACCAGGCAATAGCATTGCCCTGTACATCGGTGATGGTGATCATGGTGTTGTTGAACGTGGAATTCACGTGGGCAACACCTGAGGAGATGTTCTTACGTTCCTTACGGCGCGTACGTGTTGGTTCTTTAGCCATCTAAAAATGCTTTCCGAGAAAGAAACTGGTTACTTCTTCTTGCCTGCAATCGCCTTGGCGGGTCCCTTGCGGGTGCGGGCATTTGTGTGAGTGCGCTGACCGCGAACCGGCAAGCCACGACGATGGCGCAAGCCACGGTAGCAGCCAAGGTCCATCAGGCGCTTGATGTTCATTGCTGTTTCACGACGCAAATCGCCCTCAACCATGTAGTCGCGGTCGATGGCTTCACGGATCTGGATCACTTCCGCATCCGTCAATTCGTTGACACGGCGCTCTGACGCGATGTTCACGGTTTCACAGATCTGCTTCGCGTAATTCGCGCCGATGCCGTGAATATACTGCAGCGCGATCACTACGCGCTTGTTCGTCGGAATGTTGACGCCTGCTATACGGGCCAAGACGCTATTCTCCTGCATACGGTCTGGCCTGACATATTGTCAGAAGTGCCAGCACCAAAACTGAACCAAAAAACGGATTGTTGATGCCTAACGGCAACAAGGCTCACCCCAAGCAGGCATAGTGCTACTTGCGGTCAGCCTGTCAGCAACCGGATTGGCGCAGTTTCTATGCCGGATTCCCCGGCACGTCAACCATTTAACCGCTATCCGATTGCTTACGACCCCTACCCGTTCAACACCTCCATGATCTGACGGGCAACTTCGTCCATATCCGCCATGCCATCAACACTGCGCAACGTACCTTTCGTTGCGTAATACTCGATCAGCGGCGCCGTCTGTGCATGATAAACATCAAGCCGTTTTTTCAGCGCCTCTGCATTGTCGTCGGCCCGCGGGCCGCCTTCCGTTTCAGCCGCACGTTTTTCAATGCGGTTGATCAATATTCCGTCGTTGACCTTAATCTCCACAACGGCGTCAAGCTCCAGCCCCTTCTCCGCCAACATGACGTCCAGGGCTTCGGCCTGCGACACATTGCGTGGAAACCCGTCGAGGATAAATCCGGCCGCGCAATCAGCATCTTCAATGCGGTCCGAGATAATGCCGACCACGATGTCATCCGGCACCAGTTCGCCACGGGCCATTGTATCCTTGGCTTTCAGGCCGATCGGCGTGCCCGCAGCAATAGCGGCGCGCAGCATGTCACCGGTGGACAATTGCTTCATGTTCTTGCCGGCCTCGATACGCTGCGCCTGCGTACCCTTGCCGGCGCCTGGAGGGCCGAGAAGGATTATGTTCACTTGCGCGATCCCCTGAGCTTGGTCTTCTTCATCAAGCCCTCATACTGCTGGGCCAGCAAATGCGACTGTACCTGAGACACGGTATCCATTGTAACGGACACGATGATCAGCAAAGACGTGCCGCCGAAATAGAACGGTATGGCCGCATATGAAGTCAGTATCTCCGGCAGCAGACAAACCGCCGCCAGGTACAGCGCACCAACCACCGTTATTCGGGTCAATACATAGTCAATATATTCCGCTGTGCGCTCACCCGGCCGGATTCCCGGTATGAACCCGCCATACTTTTTCAGGTTATCGGCTGTTTCCTTCGGATTGAACATGATCGCGGTATAGAAGAACGCGAAAAAGATGATCAGGCCAATATAAATCGCAAGGAACAATGGCTGACCACGACCCAACAGCGCATTGATGGTGTTGAGCCAGTCAGGACCACTGCCCTGGCTGAAATTCGACACCGTGATCGGCAACAACAGCAACGAAGATGCAAAGATCGGCGGGATAACACCTGCAGTGTTCAGTTTCAGCGGCAGATGGGACGGGTCAACATTCTGGATCTGGTTGCCGACCTGGCGCTTGGGATACTTGACCAGCAACCTGCGCTGCGCCCGCTCCATGAACACGATCACGGCAATGGTCACCAGGGCAAGAATGATGATGCCGATAATCAGGAATGTCGACATCTGGCCGGTGCGGCCAAGTTCAAGAATGGCTGCAATGGCTGACGGCAGTCCGGCGATAATGCCGGCAAAGATGATCAGCGAAATACCGTTGCCGATACCGCGAGCCGTGATCTGTTCACCCAGCCACATCAGGAACACGGTGCCGCCGGTCAGGGTAATAACCGCGGAAATCCGGAAATACCAGCCAGGATCAATCACTGCATTTCCCTGGCTTTCGAGGCCGACAGCTATACCATAGGCCTGCAACGCCGCCAGAATGACGGTTCCGTAGCGGGTATACTGGTTGATTTTCTTGCGGCCCTGCTCGCCTTCCTTCTTGAGTTGCTCAAGATGAGGACTGACGGTGGTCATCAGCTGGATGATGATCGAGGCCGAAATGTAAGGCATGATATTGAGGGCGAAAATCGCCATGCGGCCAAGCGCACCACCGGCCAAGCCGTTGATCCAGCCGAGAATACCGGAAGAGTTCTGCTGCACAAGGCGCGCAAGCTCATTGGCATCGACACCGGGGATCGGAATATAGGTACCCAGCCGGTATACCACCAGGGCTGCCAGTGTGAACCAGATACGTTTCTTGAGGTCTTCTGCTTTTGCGAAAGATGCGAAGCTCAGATTTGCTGCAAGTTGCTCAACAGCGGATGCCATTCGGGATTCCTTATCCGTGTACCTGACCAGTGTTGGTGATCAATATCGGCACGCAACCGCTTGATCACAAGCACCAAGTTATCACAAAGGCCCGTTTTGCGAGGTCAGGCCTTGGCTTTTTCTTCCACCACCGGCTTTTCTTCGATCAAGTTCACCTTACCACCGGCCTTTTCAACAGCCGCAGCTGCAGATTTGGTAGCGTGGTTGACATGCAGATCGAGCTTGGCCTTGAGTTCACCCTTGCCGAGAACGCGGACACCATCAAGCGGCTTCGACACAACACCGGCAGCAATCAGTGCCGCCAGGTCGACAGGCTTTTTGATATCAAGTTTCTTGGCATCAACCGCAGCCTGAAGGCGGCTCAGATTGACTTCATTGAACGACAACCGGTTCGGCTTGGTAAAGCCGCGCTTGGGCAACCGCCGGTAGATCGGCATCTGACCGCCTTCAAAGCCGAACTTTGGCCCACCTGCGCGCGATCCCTGACCCTTGTGGCCACGACCCGCGGTCTTGCCCTTGCCGGAGCCAATACCACGGCCAACACGTGTGCGCTCTTTGCGGGCGCCCGGATTGTCTGCAATTTCGTTGAGCTTCATTGTCTTTGCTTCTCTATTCTGTGTTTGATCGCGTGTGCGAAAAGTCTTTACTGACTGTCCACAACGCGAACAAGGTGTGCAACCTTGGCAATCATGCCGCGAACAGCCGGCGTGTCTTCCAGAGTGCGCTGGCGGTTCATCTTGTTGAGACCCAGGCCAACAAGAGTGGCGCGCTGATCACCCGGACGGCGAAGCGGTGATCCAATCTGCTGGACAGTGACGGTCTTTTTATCCTTGGCCATGATATTCCTCAATCAACCATTTATAAGTCGGCGCAGCTCCGCCGGATCAATCTGCTGAGATCTCGCCATCCTTACGGCGTGAAATGATATCAGACACCTTCTTGCCGCGACGTGCAGCAACCGAACGCGGGCTGGTCTCGTGCTTGAGCGCATCAAAAGTTGCGCGAACCATGTTGTACGGGTTCGAGGTTCCGATTGATTTTGCAACAACGTCCTGCATGCCAACACTTTCGAAAACAGCACGCATCGGGCCGCCGGCGATGATACCGGTACCGGCAGGTGCCGAACGAAGCACGACACGACCGGCGCCGTGGCGACCGGCGACATCGTGATGCAGGGTCCGGCCTTCGCGCAGCGGAACACGGATCATCTCGCGTTTGGCGCTTTCGGTAGCCTTGCGGATTGCCTCAGGTACCTCTCGCGCCTTGCCGTGACCAAAGCCGACACGGCCCTTCTGGTCTCCAACAACAACGAGAGCGGCAAAGCCGAACCTGCGGCCACCCTTAACAACCTTGGCGACACGGTTGATGTGGACGAGCTTGTCGACAAACTCATTGTCCTGATCCCGGTCCCGGCGTTCGCGTTCTCTAGCCATGTAAATATACCTGCTTCTCAGTCAAAATTGTTAGAACTTCAGACCGCCTTCGCGGGCTGCGTCAGCCAGGGTCTTGACCCGGCCATGATAAAGATATCCGCCACGGTCGAAAACAACCGCTTCCACGCCCGCCTTCTTTGCCCGTTCGGCAACCAGCTTGCCGACAGCCGCTGCCGCGGCCGAATCAGCTCCGGTTTTCAAAGACCCGCGCAGGTCCTTCTCAAGCGTTGAGGCAGCGGCAACGGTTACACCCTTCACATCGTCGATGACCTGCACCGAGATGTTCTTGTGTGACCGGGTCACGCTGAGACGCGGACGGCCATTGTTGTTGGCCTTCAGTTCCCGGCGGACGCGCTGCTTGCGGCGCTCACTAATCGTCAGTTTTCCAGACATTGTCTTAAAGCCCTTCAGCTCAACCGTTACTTCTTCTTGCCTTCCTTGCGGAAGATCGTCTCATCGGCGTACTTGACGCCTTTACCCTTGTAAGGCTCCGGCGGACGCCATGCCCGTATTTCGGCAGCAACCTGGCCGACACGCTGCTTGTCGATACCCGACACGACGATTTCCGTCGGTTTCGGCACCTTGATGTCGATGCCCTGCGGGATCGCGTAAACCACATCATGGCTGTAACCCAGATTGAGTTGCAGGCCCTGACCCTGGAGCGCGGCACGATAACCAACACCGTTGATTTCGAGCGTCTTGGTGAACCCGTCCGTTACACCGGTGATCAGGTTCGCGATCAAGGTACGAGACAGGCCCCACGCAGAGCGCGCCGGCTTGGTCTGGTCAACGGGAGATACACTGATCTCGTCGTTCTCATGCTTGACACTGACCAGGTCAACCAACTGAGTTTGCATCTCACCCTTGGGTCCCTTGACCGTGATGGTCTGGCCCTCAAGGGTAACGGTTACACCACTTGGCACCGGTACCGGTTTTTTACCAATACGAGACATGGGCTTCCTTGCCTCCGATCCTTAATTCAACTGTCACCTGCCCCCAATGGGCATCAACAGAAACAACAACAAATAGCGTGTATCGCCTGCAGCCTTAAAAGACCGTGCAGAGAACCTCGCCACCAACATTATTTTCACGTGCCTGGCTGTCAGACATGACACCCTTTGACGTGGACATGATCGCCACACCGAGGCCGTTATAGATCGTCGGCAACTCGCCGACAGATGCATATACGCGACGGCCCGGCTTGGATACGCGCTTGATTTCGCGAATGCCCGGCTCACCGTCAAAATACTTCAGCTCGACTTCAAGCTCTGCCTGGCCGGTTGTGCGCTCGGTTACTGCGAATCCGCGAATGTAACCTTCAGACTGCAATACTTCCAGCACACGCTCACGCAGACGCGATGACGGGCTTGCCACTTTGGACTTGCCACGCTGCTGCGCATTGCGGATGCGGGTCAACATATCGCCGATTGGATCCGTGACGTTCATTTTTTGCTCTTTCCTCTAGAACCTTGGCGTGCCGTTACCAGCTCGACTTGACCACACCGGGGATCAACCCCTGGTTGGCCAGATCACGCAATGCAATTCGAGACATGGCCATCTTGCGATAATACCCGCGCGGACGACCGGACACTTCACAACGGTTGCGCACCCGGATGGCGGCGGAGTTGCGAGGCAATTCAGCCAGCTTCAGGCGTGCCGCAAAACGCTCTTCCATCGGCAGCGACTTGTCGTTGGCGATAGCACGAAGCTGCGCGCGTTTGCCGGCATACTGCTTCACCAGACGCTTGCGGCGGTTGTTCTTCTCAATTGCACTTTTCTTTGCCATGAGTTCTTCCGTTTCCTTGTTCTTCTCGTTGTCCTACGCCGCAGCCTGCTGACCCTGGCGTATACGGAACGGGAAGTTGAATGCCGCCAGCAACGCCCGAGCTTCGTCGTTGGTGTTTGCTGTCGTGCAAATTACGATGTCCAGTCCCCACATGCGGTCGATTTTGTCGTAATCGATTTCCGGGAACACGATGTGCTCTTTCAGGCCGGTTGCATAATTGCCGCGGCCGTCAAAGCTCTGGTCTGAAAGACCACGAAAGTCACGAACGCGCGGCAGTGCGATATTGATGTAGCGGTCCAGAAATTCGTACATCTGCTGCTTGCGCAGGGTAACCTTCACACCAATGTCCATGCCTTCACGCAACTTGAATGTCGCGATCGACTTGCGGGCCTTGGTGACGGTGACTTTCTGACCGGCGATCTTGGTCAATTCTTCGGCGGCCACCTTGACCAGCTTGGAATCGCCAACGGCATCTCCGACACCCATGTTCAGCACGACCTTGTCGAGCTTCGGCACCTGCATCGGGTTTGTATAGCCGAACTGTTCGATCAGCTTTGCGCGAATCTCGTCGTCATAGAGCTTGCGCAGGCGTGGTACATATACATCAGCCATCGATCACCTCCCCGGAGCGCCTGGCGACCCGGACTTTCTTACCGTCGTCGAGAACCTTGAACCCGACGCGTGTTGCCTTGCCGTCCTTCGGATCAATGTGCGCCAGATTGGACACATGGATGGACAACTCCTTGCTGACGATGCCACCTTCTTGAGCACCGGTCTGCTTCTGGTGTTTACGTGCAACATTCACACCGCTTACAACGGCACGATTTTCCTTCGGAAAGATCTTGAGCACGTCACCGGACTTGCCCTTGTCCTTGCCGGCGACCACGATCACGCGATCACCCTTTTTCAATTTCAGTTTCACAGCCATCACAGCACCTCCGGTGCAAGCGAAATAATCTTCATGTGGTTGCGGCCACGCAGTTCACGGGGAACGGGACCGAAAATACGGGTTCCAACCGGCTCACCCTGGTTGTTGATCAACACAGCGGCGTTGCGGTCAAAACGAATTGCAGAGCCATCACCACGCTGGATATCTTTCGCGGTGCGGACGACGACCGCCTTCATCACGGCGCCCTTCTTGACGCGGCCGCGCGGAATGGCATCCTTGATGGATACGACGATGATATCGCCGACGCGCGCATATTTACGCTTCGAACCGCCCAGTACCTTGATGCACTGGACGCGGCGAGCGCCGGAATTGTCGGCGACGTCGAGATTTGTTTCTACCTGGATCATGGCTTCATCCGTTGTTCTTGATGCCCGTTCGCCCTGTCGTTCTGATCAGCGGCGCAGCAGCACGTTCAAATTCTGTTGTCAGACCTATTCGACGACAAGCGCCCAGGTCTTGCTGCGCGACATCGGACGACATTCTTCGATACGAACGATGTCCCCTGTCTTTGCAGAGTTTGCTTCATCATGTGCATGGTACTTCTTGGTACGGCGCACGGTCTTTTTCATCATCGGGTGGGTGAAACGGCGTTCGACACGAACCACGATGGTCTTGTCGTTTTTGTCGCTTACCACGACACCCTGTAGAATACGTTTGGGCATGGGCTCGAAACTCCAATCAATTCGCTGGTGCAGCGACAGCGCGTGAACGCTGTGCCGTCTTGATGCGGGCAATGTCGCGGCGCACCTGGCGAACCCGCGCGGTATTGTCGATCTGACCCGACGCCTTCTGGAAGCGCAGGTTGAACTGCTCCTTCTTCAGCTTGAGCAGCTCATCCTTGAGCTGGTCGTCGGTCATCTGTGTCACTTCACTGGCTTTCATGGCCTTACCTCAAATCCAATCGCTTAACGCTTCACTCACCAAGGCGCGCAACAAACCGCGTCTTGATAGGCAGCTTCGCTGCAGCCAGCGTCATGGCTTCCTGCGCGATTTCGCGCGATACACCATCAACTTCAAACATTATGCGGCCCGGATGAACCCGCGCGCACCAGTATTCTACGGAGCCTTTACCCTTACCCATGCGGACTTCGGTAGGCTTCTTTGAAACCGGCAGGTCAGGAAAAATCCGGATCCAGACACGACCGGCACGTTTCATGTGACGGGTCATGGCGCGACGTGCCGCTTCGATCTGGCGCGCGGTCACGCGGGCAGGTTCCTGGGCCTTCAGGCCAAAGGTGCCGAAGTTCAACTCATATCCGCCCTTGGCAACACCGCTGATGCGGCCTTTGTGTGCCTTGCGGAACTTTGTGCGTTTTGGCTGCAGCATTGTACTGTTTCCTGCTTAATCCAATTAATCTTCGGTTCTAACGACGCGCGTCGTCGCGGTCGCGGCGCGGGCGTGGTCCCCCGCCTTCCTGCATTGCCTGAATCCGCTTGTCCTGCGCCATCGGGTCATGCTCAAGGATTTCGCCCTTGAAGATCCAGACCTTGATGCCGTTGGTGCCGTAAGCGGTGTGTGCGGTCGCAACACCGTAATCGACATCGGCACGCAGTGTGTGAAGCGGCACACGGCCTTCGCGATACCACTCGGTACGAGCGATTTCAGCGCCGCCGAGACGGCCTGAACAGGTAATACGAATGCCTTCGGCGCCCATGCGCATGGCAGACTGCACCGCGCGTTTCATGGCCCGGCGGAATGCGATACGGCGCTCAAGCTGCTGCGCGATATTGTCGGCGACCAGGTTGGCGTCGATTTCAGGCTTGCGCACTTCAACAATGTTGAGGTGAACTTCGCTGTCGGTCATGGCAGACACATCACGGCGCAGCTTTTCGATGTCCGCACCCTTCTTGCCAATGACCACACCGGGGCGAGCCGAATAGATCGTCACGCGGCACTTCTTGTGCGGACGCTCGATGATGATGCGCGAGATACCGGCCTGTTTCAGCTTCTCACGCAGATATTCGCGAATGCGGAAATCTTCGTGCAGGAGCTTGGCGTATTCGGTTCCATCAGCGAACCAGCGGCTGTCCCAGGTACGGTTGATACCGAGGCGGAAACCAATCGGATTGACTTTCTGACCCATCAGACGGCCTCCTCGACCTGGCGCACGATAATCGTGATTTCACTGAAGAATTTCTCGATCTTGCCAACGCGGCCACGGGCACGTGGCTTGAAGCGCTTCATGACCATCTTCTTTCCAACATAGGCTTCCGACACAATGAGCTCGTTGATATCGAGATCATGATTGTTTTCAGCGTTCGCAATGGCCGATTCCAGCGTCTTCTTCACATCGCCGGCAATCCGGCGGCGCGAGAAGGTGAGATCTGCCAGTGCGGCTTCGACCTTCTTGCCGCGAATGATCGTGGCAATATCGTTCAGCTTGCGCGGGCTGACACGCAGGTTGCGCGTTACGGCCTTTGCTTCGTTGTCCGGAAGGACGCGTGCTCTGGATGCTTTACCCATCTGCCCTTACCTCTTCGACTTCTTGTCGGCCTGGTGGCCGTAATAGGTCCGGCTCGGTGCGAACTCACCCAGCTTGTGACCAACCATGTCTTCAGACACGTTCACCGGAACGTGCTTGTTGCCGTTGTGCACGCCGAACGTCAGGCCGACGAATTGCGGCAAGATGGTCGAGCGACGGCTCCAGGTCTTGATAACCTGGTTACGGCCGGAGCTGCGCGCAGCTTCCGCTTTCTTGAGCAGATACCCGTCGACGAACGGGCCTTTATGCAGTGAACGAGCCATTCAACCTAACCCTTATCTCTTCTTGCGCTGGTGGCGCGAACGAACAATGAATTTGTCCGATGATCTGTTTGTACGTGTCTTCTTGCCCTTGGTCGGCTTGCCCCACGGGGTAACCGGGTGACGGCCACCTGACGTGCGTCCTTCACCACCACCGTGCGGGTGATCGATCGGGTTCATGGCAACACCGCGAACCACCGGGCGGCGGCCCCGCCAGCGCGAACGCCCGGCCTTGCCGTCATTGGTGTTCATGTGGTCCTGGTTCGATACGGCACCAACCGTTGCGCGGCATTCAGACGACACCATCCGGGTCTCACCGGACTTGAGCCGCAGCAGAGCCATCGAACGGTCACGGCCGACCAGCTGGGCATAGGCACCGGCGGAACGTGCGATCTGACCGCCCTTGCCCGGCTTCATCTCCACATTGTGGATGATGGTGCCGACAGGGATGTTGCCCAGCGGCATGCAGTTGCCCGGCTTCACGTCGACACCAGTGGTGCCGGTTACGACCTTGTCACCCTCGTTCAGGCGTTGCGGTGCGAGAATGTAAGACAGTGTTCCGTCTTCATATTTCAGCAGCGCAATGAACGCAGTGCGGTTCGGATCATATTCAATACGCTCAACGCTGGCGGTGCCTTCGCGTGTCCGCTTGAAATCGATTACACGATAGGTGCGCTTGTGCCCGCCGCCCCGCGAAAACGAGGTCTGACGGCCATGGTTGTTGCGGCCACCGCTCTTGGACAGACCCTCGGTGAGGGTCTTGACGGGCTTGCCCTTCCAAAGACCGGAGCGGTCAACGATGACCAGCTGCCGCTGTCCCGGTGTGTTGGGCTTGAACTTTTTCAGTGCCATGGTTTACGTCTCAATCGCTCAAATTAAACTTTAAAGACCGGTCGTCACGTCGATGGACTGGCCATCTTCGAGTGTGACAATCGCTTTTTTCACATCACTCTGCCGACCCCGAATGCCGCGGAAACGCTTGGTCTTACCCTTGCGAACCAGCGTGTTCACTGCCTTCACCTTGACATTGAACAGCTCTTCAACAGCTTTCTTGATTTCCGGCTTGGAAGCGGTACCGGCAACATTGAAAACCACCTGGTTGGCTTCACTCAACAGTGTCGCCTTTTCGGTAATCGATGGTGCGCGGATAATATTGTAGTTTTTTTCCATGCTCATTTGAACCGCGCCTCCAGCGCTTCAACGGCAGCCTTGGTCAGAACCAGGTTCTGACGGCGCAGGATGTCGTAAACATTGATGCCCTGAACCGGCAGCACATCGACATTGATCAGGTTGCTGGCAGCCTTGGCGAAGTTTTCATTCACTTCGGCACCGTCGATCACCAGCACATTAGTCAGGCCGAGTTTCGAAAATGCGCCTGCCAGATCCTTGGTCTTCGGTGTCTTCACGTCAGAACTGTCCAGAATGATCAGTTCGTTGGCCTTGACCTTGGCCGACAGTGCATGACGAAGGGCCAGCGCCCTGACCTTCTTGGGAAGGCCAGTGGCGTGACTGCGGACTACCGGCCCATGAGCCTTGCCACCCCCGACAAATATACCGACCCGGCGCGAACCGTGACGCGCCCGACCGCCGCCCTTCTGGCGACCGAAACGAGCACCAGTGCGGTTGATTTCCGCGCGGCCCTTGGTCTTGTGTGTACCGGCGCGGCGCTTGGCCAACTGCCATGTCACCATGCGGTGCAACAAGTCACCGCGAGGCTCGAGGCCGAAAATCTCGTCGGACAGGTCAACCGTGCCCGCCTTCTTGGCCTGAAGTGTTTGAATATCGGTTTTCATTGTTCGCTGCCTCCATCGGCACCGTCATCGGTTTCGGCAGGCGCGTCTTCCATCGCCTTGGCTTGAGCAGCAGCATCGTCAGCGGCAATCCGTTCTGCTTCCGCGGCAGCTTCGGCAGCAGCAGCAGCCTCGGCTTCAGCAGCGGCAGCAGCAGCGGCGGCGGCAGATGAACGAAGCGCAGCCGGGATAATGGCGTTTTCAGCCTGCGGCTTCTTGACGGCGTCGCTCAACCGGACCCAGCCACCCTTGGCACCAGGCACAGCACCCTTGACCATGATTAGGCCACGCTCGGTGTCTGTCTTGACAATCTGCAGGTTCTGAACGGTTACACGCTCATTACCCATCTGGCCGGCCATCTTCTTGCCCTTGAACACCTTGCCCGGGTCCTGGCACTGGCCGGTCGAACCATGCGAACGGTGAGAGACCGACACACCATGCGATGCACGAAGTCCGCCGAAGTTATGGCGTTTCATGGCACCGGCAAAACCTTTACCAACCGAAGTGCCGGACACATCGACGTACTGGCCCGCGAAGTAGTGATCGGCAATGATCTCTTCACCCACATCGACCATGTTGTCCGGGCTTACCCGGAACTCGACGACCTTGCGCTTGGGCTCTACCTTTGCAACCGCGAACTGACCGCGGTCAGCCTTGGTCAGGCGCTTCACCTTGGCGGCACCAACACCAAGCTGCAAAGCCGTGTAACCGTTCTTTTCAACGGTCTTGTGGCCGACAACCTGGCAGGTATCCAGCTTCAAGACAGTCACCGGAATATGTTCACCTGCGTCGGTGAAAATCCGGGTCATGCCCAGCTTCTGTACAATTACTCCTGAACGCATAGTTCAGACTCCCGTTCGTCTCGCTCTGAAATCAGAGCTTGATCTCAACATCAACACCAGCAGCAAGGTCGAGCTTCATCAGCGCGTCCACCGTTTGCGGAGTTGGGTCAACAATATCCAGAATGCGACGATGCGTGCGCATCTCAAACTGTTCGCGGCTCTTCTTGTCCACGTGGGGCGAGCGGTTCACGGTGAACCGTTCAATCCGCGTCGGCAGCGGAACCGGACCACGAACCTGAGCGCCGGTGCGCTTGGCCGTATTCACGATTTCACGTGCCGAACCATCGAGAACCCGATGGTCGAACGCTTCGAGACGGATGCGAATATTCTGTTTTTGCATCTACTTGGATCCGTAAGTTGGGGTGTCCCTGACAACCAGAAACACCCCTATTCAGTTTAGTTACTCTATGATGCCGGCAACGACGCCTGCACCGACGGTACGACCACCTTCACGGATGGCGAAGCGCAGCTTCTCTTCCATCGCGATCGGCGTGATCAGTTCAACTTCAAACGACACATTGTCGCCAGGCATAACCATTTCGGTCCCTTCAGGAAGCGTAACAACACCCGTCACATCCGTCGTACGGAAGTAAAACTGCGGACGGTARTTGCCGAAGAACGGKGTATGACGACCGCCTTCTTCCTTGGTCAGAATGTAGGCTTCTGCCTTGAACTTCTTATGCGGCGTGATCGAACCGGGCTTGCACAGTACCTGACCGCGCTCGACACCTTCACGGTCAACACCACGCAGCAGCGCACCGATGTTGTCGCCGGCCTGGCCCTGATCGAGCAGCTTGCGGAACATCTCAACGCCCGTGCACGTCGTCTTGGTGGTGTCACGGATACCGACAATCTCGATTTCCTCACCAACCTTCACAACACCACGCTCAACACGACCGGTCACAACCGTACCACGACCGGAAATCGAGAACACRTCCTCGATCGGCATCAGGAACGGCTGGTCAATCGGACGCTCAGGCTGAGGAATGTACTCATCAACAGCTGCCATCAGCTTGATAACAGCSTCYTTGCCRATCTCAGGTGTCTTGTCTTCCAGGGCTGCAAGCGCTGAACCGCGCACGATCGGAATATCATCGCCAGGGAAGTCGTAAGACGACARCARCTCGCGGATTTCCATCTCGACAAGCTCAAGCAGCTCTTCGTCGTCAACCTGGTCAACCTTGTTCATGAACACAACAAGCGCAGGCACACCAACCTGGCGCGCAAGCAGGATGTGCTCGCGGGTCTGCGGCATAGGACCGTCAGATGCAGACACAACCAGAATAGCACCATCCATCTGGGCAGCACCGGTGATCATGTTCTTCACATAGTCAGCATGGCCCGGGCAATCCACGTGGGCGTAGTGACGGTTATCCGTCTCATACTCAACGTGAGCCGTGGAAATGGTAATACCACGGGCTTTTTCCTCAGGTGCCTTGTCAATCTCGTCATAGGCGGAAAATTCCGCACCACCAGATTCAGCCAGAACCTTCGTGATCGCCGCCGTCAGCGACGTCTTGCCATGGTCAACGTGACCAATCGTGCCGATATTGCAGTGCGGCTTGTTACGTTCAAACTTTGCCTTGGCCATTTTACAGTCTCCCTCAGTCAGGGTTAGTCAGTTAATTCACGAAATCCGGTTACGCGTACTTTGCGACCACTTCATCAGCCACATTGCGCGGCACTTCAGAATAGTGATCAAACGACATGGTGTAGGCAGCGCGACCCTGGCTCATCGAGCGCAAATTGTTCACGTAGCCAAACATGTTTGCCAGCGGCACCATTGCATTCACAACCTGCGCGTTACCGCGTGCGGTTGTACCGGCAATCTGGCCACGACGGGAATTCAGGTCACCGATAACAGACCCGAGATATTCTTCAGGCGAAACGACCTCAACCTTCATAACCGGCTCAAGCAGAACCGGGCCCGCCTTGGAAATAGCTTCACGAAGCGCAGAGCGCGATGCAATTTCGAAGGCAATCGCCGAGGAGTCGACTTCATGATAGGCGCCGTCATTGAGAGTGACTTTCACGTCGACCATCGGGAAGCCGATGATATTGCCGGACGTCATCACCGAGTTCAGGCCCTTTTCCACGCCGGGCAGGTATTCCTTCGGAACATTGCCGCCAACAACCTTGCTCTCGAACACCATCCCGGAATTTTCCTCGCCAGGCTCGACAGTGAACTTCACGCGAGCAAACTGGCCAGTACCACCGGTCTGTTTCTTGTGCGTGTAGTCAATATCGGTCGCCTTGGTGATGGTCTCACGATAGGCAACCTGAGGCGCACCCACATTGACATCGATCTTGTGCTGGCGACGCAGGATGTCGACCTTGATGTCGAGATGCAGCTCGCCCATGCCCTTGATGATGGTCTGGCCGCTTTCTTCGTCGGTAGACACATAGAAGGACGGATCTTCAGTAGACAGCTTGGCAAGCGCCAGACCCATCTTTTCCTGGTCAGCCTTGGTTTTCGGCTCAACAGCCATCTCAATGACCGGATCAGGAAATTCCATCTTTTCCAGGATCACAGGCTTGGCGACATCACAAAGCGTATCACCCGTACGTGCTTCTTTCAGACCGACCAGCGCAACAATGTCGCCGGCATAGGCATCAGAAATTTCCTCACGGCTGTTCGAGTGCATCAGCACCATCCGGCCGATACGCTCGGTCTTGCCGCGCGTCGAGTTCAACACGGTTGAGCCCTTGGACAGCTTGCCGGAATAGATGCGGGCAAAGGTCAGGACACCATAAGGGTCGTCCATGATCTTGAAGGCGAGCAGCGAAAGCGGCTCATCATCAGATGACTTGCGAACCGTTTCTTCTTCGGTCTTGGTGTCGATGCCCCTGATGGCTGGTACTTCCAAAGGTGAAGGAAGATACGCGACAACTGCGTCAAGAAGTGTCTGGACACCCTTGTTCTTAAAGGCAGAACCACACAGAACCGGGAAGAATGCGGACGACAGAACCGCCTGACGCAACAATCTCTGCAGCGTATCGAAGTCAGGCTCGGTACCTTCCAGATACGCTTCCATTGCAGGCTCATCCAGTTCGACGGCAGCCTCAATCATTTCAAGGCGCAGTTCGTCGGCCCGGTCCTGCAGTTCAGCGGGAATATCCATTTCTGTATATTCCGCACCCATGTCTTCGGTTTTCCAGACAATGGCCTTCATGCGAACAAGGTCGATAACACCCTTGAAATCGTCCTCAGCACCGATTGGCATCTGAATCGCGATCGGGCGTGCACCAAGGCGCTCCTTGATGTCCGACAGGCATTTGTCGAAGTCAGCACCGATCTTGTCCATCTTGTTGCAGAACACGATGCGAGGCACGCGGTACTTGTCGCCCTGGCGCCAGACCGTCTCGGTCTGAGGCTCAACACCGGCATTGGAGTCAAGCACGCAAACCGCGCCATCCAGAACGCGCAGCGAGCGCTCTACTTCAATGGTGAAGTCAACGTGGCCAGGCGTGTCAATGATGTTCAGGCGCTTGCCGAGCCACTCGGTCGTGGTCGCAGCAGAGGTAATCGTGATGCCACGCTCCTGCTCCTGCTCCATCCAGTCCATGGTGGCGGCGCCGTCGTGCACTTCACCAATCTTGTGGCTCTTGCCGGAGTAGAAAAGGATACGCTCGGTAACAGTGGTCTTGCCGGCGTCAATGTGCGCCATGATGCCAAAGTTGCGGTAGTCTTTAAGTTCGTGCGTGCGGGCCATCTGCCTGATCTCCGAAATGAATTACCAGCGGTAATGGGAGAAAGCGCGGTTCGCTTCTGCCATCCGGTGAGTATCTTCACGCTTCTTTACTGCGGTACCGCGATTGCTGGCAGCATCCATGAGCTCGCCGGACAAACGCTCGATCATTGTGTTTTCGTTGCGACCGCGTGCAGCTGTAATCAGCCAGCGGATCGCCAGTGCCTGACGGCGCTCGGTGCGCACTTCAACCGGCACCTGGTATGTTGCACCACCGACACGGCGCGAACGAACTTCAACTGCTGGAGATACATTTTCCAGCGCCTGGTGAAAAACGGTGAGCGGCTCCTGGCGCAGCTTTTCCTCGATCTTGTCGAACGCACCATAAACAATACGCTCAGCGACAGATTTCCTGCCATCGAGCATCAGGTTGTTCATGAATTTCGACAGGATCAGATCAGCGAACTTCGGGTCCGGATTGATTACGCGTTTTTCTGCGCGGTGACGGCGTGACATGGTTTTACTACCCTCTTCCTACGCTTATTTAGGACGCTTGGCGCCGTACTTGGACCGACGCTGGCGGCGCTTGGCCAACCCTTGCGTATCCAGAACGCCGCGAATGATATGATAACGGACACCGGGAAGGTCCTTCACACGACCGCCGCGGATCATCACCACGGAGTGTTCCTGAAGGTTATGGCCTTCGCCGGGAATGTAACTGGTAACTTCGAACCCATTGGTCAGACGCACACGGGCAACCTTGCGAAGCGCCGAGTTCGGCTTCTTCGGGGTCGTTGTGTAGACACGGGTGCAAACACCACGTTTCTGCGGGCATTCCTGCATCGCCGGAACCTTGTTGCGGGTCTTTTGCGCAACACGGGGTTTGCGAATAAGCTGGTTGATCGTGGGCATATAGGTCTCGCGCTCTCGAACAGGTCACGTTAAAACAAATCACACGCGCGACCCGCTGAATGAGGGCACGCATAAAAATAAACGCTGCCTCACCAATTATTTTGGTGACCAGCGCCTCAAATCCAGAGGACTTTCAGGCACTTGCGTCCTGAGAGTCATGTTCCGATCTGACTCAGCTTGGCTTTCCCGGCAACGTCTAGACCCTAAGGCCTACGGCTTACCGCCTCGAAAGTTGGCCGGAACATACTCATACACCCCCCTGTCGTCAAGACCTGAATTTGGTCTATTTCTGCCTGTTTTCAAGCTATTGACCCGACAAATGTCCCAACTTGGCCTTAATTGAACTGTGGAGCACAAACAATAGCCCCGATCGCGCCATATCGCGGCCCATTGCGTGAATCACCCTGATTTCAGGGGACGGCACAATATCCCCCTCGCTTTGTAACATCAGATGCGGGTATTTCCGGAGGGCAATATGCAACAACAAGTCGAAACATGGTGGCACGAACTGAATACCTGGGATGCGCTTGAAGCGCGAAACTTCTATCGCCGCACCCTGGGATGGACGTTTGAACAAGTCACCCTGCCCGATGGCGAACCCTACTGGCTGGCCCGCAAGGGCGGCAAGACGGTAGGTGGTGTCTACAGCCTCTCCGCACCAACCTACAAAGGCATTCCGGCCCACTGGATGACATACATGGCGGTTGATGATCTCGACCGCGCTGCACAGGAAACCGCATCGGCCGGCGGGGAAGTAACCCGCCCGGCGACCGAAATTCCCGGGATAGGAAAGATTGCCATCGTGACCGATGCATCAGGCGCCCTCCTGGGACTGATTGAACCGGCGCTCGAGCAACTGGACGAAAGCGCCAAGACTGTCGACCATGACCTGATGGATGAAGACGACTCTATCGAGTTTGCACCGGAACTGGCGACAGCCAACCGCAGAAACGCAAGGTATTCGCTGCCCAACTGACAATCCCGCGTCACGGGCCACCGGGCCCGGTCAACACTGGGGCGGAATGAACATGAGGCTTTTGCAATCATGTTCATCCGCCCTATTCTTTTGCCTGCCGGCAATCCGCCTTCGCTGAACCTGTTATGGGTTTCAGGCCTGCCGTGGCGGGCTGTCCGACGCACCGCTGGCCTCGGCTTTCACGTCATAGACAATGATGCCACGTTTACCGTCGCGGGCTTCCTGCCATGCATCATCATGGGGTTTCTTGTCGGGCTTGTCCGGCACCTCTCCGCCCCTGAGGATTTCAACCTCTTCCCAGCCACGCTCAACCAGGGCTTTTTCAGCTTCCTTATGGGCCGCACCCGCGTTTCTTGCCGACACAAAGACCACGAAGCCGCGGTCAGGGTTGTCAGCAACACCGTCCCTGTGCCCGCCCTGCCCGAGAAACATATAGACCGATCGTTTCAAGTTGAATGCCACCAGGGCCTCCTGTCATTGCGTGAACACCGGTTACCGAGAAACAAAAACCGCCGCGATCCATGGTGATCGCGGCGGTCGGAGATTGTCAATCCATTCACGTCGGTTGACGGCGAAACCTATTCGCCCGCCGGAACCTGCTCTTCTTCCGCAGCAGGTTCACTTGCATCTTCAACCGCCACCTTGGCCTGTTCGTCCAGGATCAGACCGTCGCGCTTGTCAGCAACGGATTTGAAACGGGACAACATGCCGCCGGTACCGGCCGGAATGAGACGGCCCACGATGACGTTTTCCTTGAGACCTTCCAGCGTGTCGACTTTGCCGCTGATTGCAGCTTCGGTAAGCACGCGGGTTGTTTCCTGGAACGACGCCGCGGAAATGAACGACCGCGTCTGCAGGCTGGCCTTGGTGATACCAAGCAGGACCGGCACACCGGAAGCAGGCTTTTTGCCTTCTTCCGCCATTTTGGCGTTGATGTTTTCCAACTCCGTACGGTCAAGCTGTTCACCGGACAGAAGCGAGGTATCACCCTGCTCGGTGATTTCAACCTTCTGAAGCATCTGGCGAACAATAACCTCGATGTGCTTGTCGTTGATGCTCACACCCTGCAGACGGTAAACTTCCTGCACTTCGTTGACGAGATAGGTCGCCAGCTCCTCAACACCCTTAATGGCAAGGATGTCATGCGGTGCCGGGTGACCATCAAGGATGTATTCGCCCTTCTCGATGAAGTCACCTTCCTGGACCGGAAGGTGCTTGCCCTTCGGGATCAGGTATTCAGCAGGCTCAAGAGAAGCGTCTTCCGGCACAATGCGGATGCGGCGCTTGTTCTTGTAGTCACGACCGAATTCAACGCGACCGGAGATTTCAGCGATAACCGCGTGATCCTTCGGACGGCGTGCCTCAAACAACTCGGCAACACGCGGCAGACCGCCGGTGATGTCGCGTGTCTTGGCACTTTCCAGAGGAATACGGGCAAGCACGTCACCGGCCTTGACCGCGGAACCCGGGTCAACCGACAAGATGGCATCGACCGACAGAAGATAGCGGGCCTCTCCGCCACGTGGCAGTTTGAGGATTTCGCCCTTCTTGTCCTTGATGACGATTGCCGGCCGCAGGTCCGCACCACGCGGGCTGGTACGCCAATCGATCAGGACGCGGTTGGTGATACCGGTTGATTCATCGGTGACTTCCGACACCGAGACGCCGTCAACGACGTCTTCGAATTCAATCTTGCCATCAACCTCGGTCATCACAGGACGGGTGTACGGATCCCACTCGGCGAGACGCATGCCGCGCTTGATCTTGTCGCCTTCGTTGACGAACAGACGCGCACCCTGCATCAGCTTGTGTACCGCGCGTTCATGGCCCTGTTCATCTTCGATGACCAGAGACACGTTACGGCCGAGCGTGATGATCTTGCCGGAGCTGTCGGTGACCACATTGGAGTTGCGCAGCTTGACGATGCCTTCATGGTTGGATTCCACGAAGGATTCATCGAGCACCTGCGCCGTACCACCAATATGGAAGGTCCGCATGGTCAGCTGGGTACCGGGTTCACCGATCGACTGTGCGGCGATAACACCGACTGCTTCGCCGTGATTGACCGGTGTGCCGCGAGCCAGGTCACGGCCGTAACACCGTGCACATACGCCAAAGCGGGTTTCGCAGGTCAGCACTGAACGGATGCGGAATTCCTGGATGTTGGCATCCTCGATCTTCTCGACATCTTCTTCGGTGATTTCCCGCATGGCCGGAATGATCACTTCATTGGTCTGCGGGTGCAGCACGTCCTCAGCCGCTGTACGGCCCAGAACACGTGATCCCAAAGAGGCAATGATCTCACCGGCATCGATGATCGGACGTGCGGTGATCGAGTTTTCGGTACCACAATCATCTTCGGCAATGATGGCATCCTGGGCCACGTCAACAAGACGGCGCGTCAGATAACCGGAGTTGGCCGTCTTCAAGGCCGTGTCAGCCAGACCCTTACGGGCACCATGGGTGGAGTTGAAGTACTCCAGAACGGTGAGGCCTTCCTTGAAGTTCGAGATGATCGGCGTTTCGATGATTTCGCCGGACGGCTTGGCCATGAGGCCGCGCATACCGCCGAGCTGCTTCATCTGTGCCGGAGAACCACGCGCACCGGAGTGAGCCATCATGTAGATGGAATTCACCGGTTTCTCACGCTTGCTCTCGTCGTCGATCTGAACGGCCTGAATCCGGCCCATCATTTCATCGGCGACCTTGTCGGTGCACTTGGCCCAGGCATCAACAACCTTGTTGTACTTCTCGCCCTTGGTAATCAGGCCGTCGATGTACTGCTGTTCATATTCCTTGGCTAGTTCACGCGACTCGGAAACCAGCTTCTCCTTGGTGTCCGGAATGACCATGTCATCCTTGCCGAACGAGATGCCCGCCTTGAAGGCGTTGAAGAAACCAAGGCCCATGATCTTGTCACAGAAAATGACGGACTCTTTCTGACCGCATCCGCGATAGACGTCATCAATCATCTTCGAGATTTCGCGCTTGGTCAGGAGCTTGTTGCAGATCTCCAGAGACATGCCCGGTTGTTTCGGCAGCAATTCACCGATCTTCAGGCGGCCAGGCGTGGTTTCGTAAATGCGCGAAGTCGGGTTACCTTCCTCGTCCAGATACTTGAACCGGCCCTTGATCTTGGTATGCAGCGTGATCACGCCGGCATGCAGTGCATGATCGACTTCCGCGACATCACCAAACAGCATGCCTTCGCCCGGCTCGTTTTCCTTCATCTGGGAAACGTAGTACAGGCCAAGCACGATATCCTGTGACGGCACGATGATCGGCTGTCCGTTTGCAGGATGCAGGACGTTGTTGGTCGACATCATCAACACACGGGCTTCGAGCTGTGCTTCCAGGGACAGCGGCACGTGAACCGCCATCTGGTCGCCGTCAAAGTCAGCGTTGAAGGCCGCGCACACCAGAGGATGCAACTGGATTGCCTTGCCTTCGATGAGCACGGGCTCAAATGCCTGGATGCCAAGCCTGTGAAGCGTCGGTGCACGGTTGAGCAGCACGGGATGCTCGCGGATCACCTCGTCAAGGATGTCCCAGACTTCCGGCTTTTCCTTCTCGACCAGCTTCTTGGCCTGCTTCACGGTGGATGACAGGCCCTTGGCGTCAAGCCGCGAATAGATGAACGGCTTGAACAGTTCCAGCGCCATCTTCTTCGGCAGGCCGCACTGATGCAGCTTGAGTTCGGGGCCAACCACGATCACCGAGCGGCCGGAATAGTCGACGCGCTTTCCGAGCAGGTTCTGCCTGAACCGGCCCTGCTTGCCCTTCAGCATGTCTGCCAGTGACTTGAGCGGACGCTTGTTGGCACCGGTGATGACCCGGCCACGACGGCCATTGTCGAACAGTGCATCAACAGATTCCTGCAGCATCCGCTTTTCGTTACGGATGATGATGTCAGGCGCACGCAGCTCGATCAGCCGCTTGAGACGGTTGTTGCGGTTGATCACGCGGCGATACAGGTCGTTGAGATCCGATGTTGCGAACCGGCCACCGTCAAGCGGCACCAGCGGACGCAACTCAGGCGGGATAACCGGAACAACGGTCAGGATCATCCACTCCGGCTTGTTGCCGGACTCGATGAAGCCTTCGACAATCTTGAGCCGCTTGGCCAGCTTCTTCGGCTTCAGTTCAGTGGTCGCCTCGGCGATCTCGACACGAAGCTGATCGCGCAGTTTTTCCAGCTCGATGCCCATGAGAATTTCACGGATGGCTTCAGCGCCGATGCCCGCGGTGAAGCTGTCGGCGCCGTAATGATCCTGGGCTTCCATGAACTGCTCTTCGGTAAGCAGTTCGCCATGCTTCATAGGCGTCAGGCCGGGTTCCGTGACGATGTAGTTTTCAAAGTACAGAACGCGCTCGACATCCTTCAGTGTCATGTCCAGCAGCAGTGAAATGCGTGATGGCAAAGACTTCAGGAACCAGATGTGCGCAACCGGTGCTGCCAGGTCGATATGACCCATGCGCTCGCGGCGAACCTTGGCCAGGGTTACTTCCACACCGCATTTTTCGCAGATGATGCCCTTGTACTTCATCCGCTTGTACTTGCCGCACAGGCACTCATAGTCCTTTACAGGACCAAAAATGCGCGCGCAGAACAGACCATCGCGCTCCGGCTTGAAGGTACGATAGTTGATGGTTTCCGGCTTTTTGATTTCGCCGAACGACCAGGAGAGAATCTTCTCCGGCGCTGCAATACCGATCCGGATCTGTTCAAAGGTCAGTGGCTGACCTGCCGGATTGAAAACGTTCATGACCTCATGGTTCATGTAATACCTCAATTCCTTGTTCGCGGACGGGGCTGTTTTCCGCTTTTCGGAGTGTCTGGTTTTTCAAAGGAAACTACCGGTCTGGCCCGACGCCGGTGGTTTCCATATCCGGGCAGGAGTATTGGTCCCTGCCCGGCGATTCGTTTTTGTTACTCTGTACTTTGAAGGTCGACGCTGAGACCCAGCGAGCGCATTTCCTTTACGAGCACGTTAAAGCTTTCCGGGATACCGGCCTCGAACGCATCATCACCACGCACAATCGCCTCATAAACCTTGGTTCTGCCTGCAACGTCATCCGACTTCACAGTGAGCATCTCCTGCAAGGTATAGGCTGCGCCATACGCTTCGAGAGCCCAAACCTCCATTTCACCGAACCGCTGTCCGCCGAACTGCGCCTTGCCGCCCAGCGGCTGCTGGGTAACGAGCGAGTAAGGGCCAATGGAACGGGCATGGATTTTGTCATCAACCAGATGGTGAAGCTTGAGAATATAGATATATCCCACTGTTACCTGTCTGTCGAATGGCTCGCCGGTGCGGCCGTCGAACAAGGTCACCTGTCCGGACGTACTCAGGCCGGCATGTTCGAGAAGCTCGGAGATGTTTTCCTCCTTGGCTCCGTCAAACACCGGTGTCGCAATCGCAACACCGCCACGCAGTGAATCACCCAGATCGGCAAGATCATCGTCTTCCAATGCGGCGATTTCTTCGTTTTCACCGTAAATGTGCTCGATTTCCTTGCGCAAAACCTTGGCGTTCTGGTTTTCGCGATACGCATCAACCATGTCACCAATCTGCTTGCCGAGACCGCGGCAGGCCCAACCCAGGTGGGTTTCCAGTATCTGACCGACATTCATCCGGCTTGGCACGCCGAGCGGGTTCAGCACGATATCAACCGGCTGACCGTCTTCAAGGTATGGCATGTCCTCATCAGCAACGATTCGCGACACCACGCCCTTGTTGCCGTGGCGGCCGGCCATCTTGTCGCCCGGCTGGATCTTGCGTTTCACGGCGACAAAGACCTTGACCATCTTCATGACGCCCGGCGGCAGTTCGTCACCACGCTGCAGCTTTTCGACCTTGTCGAGGAAGCGGTTTTCAAGTCGCTTCTTGGACTCGTCATATTGCTGGCGCATGGCTTCAAGTTCCGCCAGTGCCTTTTCGTTGGACAGGGCAATCTGCCACCACTGCGAACGAGGCACATCGTCAAGGACGGCTTCTGTAAGCTTGCCCTCGATCTTGTGGCCCTTCGGCCCACCGGCAGCCTGCTTGCCTTTCAGGAAGTCAGACAGGCGGCCATAGGAGTTGCGGTCAAGAATGGCGAGTTCGTCATCGCGGTCCTTGGCAAGGCGTTCGATCTCTTCACGCTCGATAGCCAGGGCACGTTCGTCCTTGTCGATGCCGTGGCGGTTGAAAACCCGGACCTCGACGACCGTGCCGGCAACGCCGGGCGGCAGACGCAGCGATGTATCGCGAACATCAGATGCCTTTTCACCGAAGATGGCACGCAGAAGCTTTTCTTCCGGTGTCATCGGGCTTTCGCCCTTCGGTGTGATCTTGCCGCACAGGATATCGCCCGGGTGCACTTCAGCACCAATGTAAACGATACCAGCCTCGTCCAGGTTCTTCAGAGCTTCCTCGCCCACGTTCGGTATATCGCGGGTTATCTCCTCAGGGCCGAGCTTTGTATCGCGGGCCATGACGTCGAACTCTTCGATGTGGATCGAGGTGAACACGTCATCACGCACCATGCGCTCGGACAACAGGATGGAGTCCTCGAAGTTGTAGCCGTTCCACGGCATGAACGCGACCAGCACGTTCTGGCCAAGCGCGAGGTCACCCAGATCGGTAGACGGTCCGTCGGCAATGATGTCTCCGGCCTTCAGCCTGTCACCGACACGAACCAGCGGACGCTGGTTGATGCAGGTGTTCTGGTTTGAGCGCTGGAACTTGTACAGCGTGTAGATGTCGACGCCGGACTTTGTCGGATCGGTTTCCTCAGTTGCGCGGATAACGATACGCTTTGCATCCACCTGATCCACGACACCAGAGCGCCGTGCCGTGATGGCAGCACCGGAATCGCGGGCAACAACAGCTTCCATGCCGGTACCGACAAGCGGTGCGTCAGTGCGCACGAGCGGCACAGCCTGACGCTGCATGTTCGAGCCCATGAGCGCACGGTTGGCGTCATCGTTTTCCAGGAACGGGATGAGAGCCGCTGCTACCGAAACAAGCTGTTTCGGCGACACGTCGACAAAGTCCACACGTTCAGACGGAACCGTCATCACTTCACCATGCTGGCGAACCAGAACAAGGTCTTCGGCAAACTTGCCGTCCTTGGTCAGCTCTACGTTGGCCTGCGCGATGTGCGGCTTGGATTCCTCGATAGCCGACAGGTACACGACTTCATCGGATACCTTGCCGTTGATCACCTTGCGATATGGTGTCTCGATGAAACCATACTTGTTGACGCGGGCAAATGTGGCCAGCGAGTTGATCAGGCCGATGTTGGGACCTTCCGGTGTTTCGATCGGGCAGATACGGCCATAGTGGGTCGGATGCACGTCGCGAACCTCAAAGCCGGCACGCTCACGGGTCAGGCCGCCCGGGCCAAGCGCAGACAGGCGGCGCTTGTGGGTGATTTCCGACAACGGATTGGTCTGGTCCATGAACTGCGACAGCTGCGAGGAACCGAAGAACTCACGCACTGCGGCAGCAGCCGGTTTGGCGTTGATCAGGTCATGCGGCATGACAGTATCGATGTCGACCGAAGACATGCGCTCCTTGATGGCGCGTTCCATGCGGATCAGGCCGAGGCGATACTGATTTTCCATGAGTTCGCCGACCGAACGCACACGACGGTTGCCAAGGTGGTCGATGTCATCGATCTCGCCCTTGCTGTCACGCAGCTCAGCCAGTGTCTTGACGACAGCGACAATGTCTTCCTTGCGCAGAACACGCATCGTGTCAGGCGCATCCAGTTCAAGACGCATGTTCATCTTGACGCGACCGACCGATGACAGGTCGTAGCGCTCGGGATCAAAGAACAGGCCGCTGAACAGGGCTTCAGCCGTTTCACGCGTCGGTGGTTCACCGGGACGCATGACACGATAGATGTCGACCAGCGCCTGCTCGTAGCTTTCGACCTTGTCGGCGATCAGCGTGTTGCGGATGTAGGCGCCGGTATTGATGTGGTCGATGTCCAGAAGACGCAGTTCCTTGTAACCGGCTTCGGTGAGGCCGGTCATCAGGGCTTCGTCGATCTCCGCACCGGCTTCAGCATGAATTTCACCGGTTTTGGCATCCACAAGCTCGTCAGCAACGAAGTGACCGTAGAGGCTCTCGTCGTCGACCAGCAGTTCCTTGAGACCTTCTTCCGCCAGCTTGCGGGCCAGGCGCGGTGTGATCTTGGTGCCGGCTTCGACAACGACCTTCTTGGTCTTGGCATCGACCAGGTCGGCAGTCGGCTTCACACCACGATAGCGATCAGGATCAAACGGCATCCGCCAACCGTCTTTCGACGCCGTACATGACACGGTGTTGTAGAAGGTGTGCAGGATTTCCTCGCTGTCCATGCCCAGCGCATGCAGCAGCGCCGTCACCGGCAGCTTGCGGCGGCGGTCAATACGGACATGCACGATATCCTTGGCGTCGAATTCAAAGTCGAGCCAGGAACCGCGGTAAGGAATGATGCGAGCGGCGAACAGCAACTTGCCTGAAGAATGGGTCTTGCCACGGTCATGGTCGAAGAAAACGCCCGGCGAACGGTGCATCTGGGACACGATCACGCGCTCGGTGCCGTTCACGACGAACGTGCCGTTCTTGGTCATGAGCGGGATATCGCCCATGTACACGTCCTGCTCCTTGATGTCCTTGACGGACTTGGCGCCGGTATCTTCGTCGATTTCAAACACGATCAGGCGCAGCGTCACCTTGAGCGGTGCGGCAAACGTCATGCCGCGCTGCTGACACTCTTCAACGTCGTACTTTGGTTCCTCGAACTCGTAGGTGACATATTCCAGCATTGCCTGTCCCGAAAAATCACTGATCGGGAAGACTGACTTGAATACCGCCTGCAGACCTTCTGCAAGGCGGCCTCCTTCAGGATCAAGCACCTGAAGGAATTGATCATAGCTGTCCTTTTGCACCTCGATGAGGTTTGGCATCTCGGCAACTTCATGAATGTTGCCGAAGAACTTGCGAATACGTTTGCGGCCAATAAACGTTTGCGACATTTCTGTTCCTTCGCATTTTGGCTCTCACGCCCAGGAATGGCCGCAGAGCAATTCAATCAAGCCAGAGCGGCGGCTTGCCGGGCAGTCTTTGAATTTCAATTCCCTAAAGAACCGAAACAGACCGCACGGAAAACCGCCCCAACGCCTCACTTATGTGTTTCTGCAAACCGCATCATACCGGCGAGCAGAACCGGCGCGGTTTCCCGCGCCGGAATTTGTCGTCGTACCGCTTACTTGAGCGAGACCTTGGCACCAGCTGCTTCGAGCTTCTTCTGAAGTTCTTCTGCTTCTGCCTTCGGGCAAGCTTCCTTGACGGTCTTCGGTGCGCCTTCAACCAGGTCCTTGGCTTCCTTCAGGCCCAGGCCGGTGATGGCACGTACTTCCTTGATGACTTCGATTTTCTTGTCACCGATGGCTTCAAGAACAACGTCGAAGTCGTCTTTGGCTTCTGCAGCAGCTTCGCCAGCACCACCACCAGCGGCGGCAACAGCAACGGGAGCAGCGGCAGAAACGCCCCATTTTTCTTCAAGCATGTTGGAAAGCTCAGCAGCTTCCATAACTGTCAGGTTCGACAGGTCGTCTACAATCTTAGCAAGATCAGCCATTTTTTCGTCTTTCGTATTACGGTTTAAACCAGTTCAGTGTTTGGACACGGCCAATCAAGCCGCTTCTCCCTTGTCAGCATAGGCCTTGATAACCCGTGCGAGCTGACCGGCAGGCGCCTGCGTAACACCCGCAATACGGGTGGCCGGCGTCTGGATCATGCCCACAAGCTTCGCCCGCAGCTCATCGAGCGACGGCAGGTCAGCAAGTGCCTTGACACCATTGGCATCCAGAACCGTCGACCCTAAAACCCCGCCGAGGACGACAAGCTTGTCGTTGCCCTTGGCGAACGTTGAAACGATCTTCGGTGCTGCAACCGGGTCATCCGAATAGGACAACATGGTTGGACCTGTGAACAGGTCGGTGATACCGGCGGCATCAGTGCCTTCAAGAGCAAGTTTTGCCAGACGGTTCTTGGCAACTTTCGTTGCCCCGCCAGCCTCTGCCATCTTTTTACGCAGGTCATTGATCTGCGGAACTGTCAGGCCGAGATTGTGGGTCACCACCACAACACCGGTTTCCTTGAAAACGGTGTTGAGAGTTGCGACGAGCGTCTTTTTTTCTGCTCTATCCACTAGCTCTCTCCAGTTTGCCCGGTTTTTGACGACCGGGCGGTTGCACGAAACCGTCTGCTTCAAACAGCACTGCAACCAGCCTTGTCGGCGAGATGCAGTGCCCTAACAACAAACGGCACTCCACTTGCCTGTCCTCCTCCCCGCCAAAACCCTGGCGGTTCGGATCACTGAGGGTTCAAACCGAATTGCTGAAAACAACTGTAAAACAGCCACTTAGCAAACCTCTTTGAACACCTATCTCATACGGGCTGCCAGAACTTGGCTTTTAAGCCATGCCGTCAAGCATGACGCCTGTAATCTCGGACAGGTTTGGACCAGTTTCCTGGCCCAACCGCCGGATCCGAAGTGAAACACTCGGATCAGACGGCAACTCTTGCACGTCCTTGTTGTTCGGCTTACTCGCCGGACACGGACGCCACGTCGATTTTCAGGCCGGGGCCCATTGTCGACGAAACAGAAACACGCTTGATATACGTACCCTTGGACCCTGATGGTTTGGCCCGTGATACCGCACCGATGAATGCCTTCACGTTTTCAAGCAGTTGATCTTCCTTGAAGCTCGCCTTGCCGACACCGGCATGAATAATGCCGGCCTTTTCGACGCGAAACTCAACCGATCCGCCCTTGGCTGCCTTGACTGCAGCGGCGACATCCGGTGTCACCGTACCGACCTTGGGGTTCGGCATCAGGTTGCGCGGTCCCAGGACCTTACCAAGACGACCAACCAGCGGCATCATGTCCGGTGTGGCAATGGCGCGATCAAAATCGATATCGCCCTTCTGGACCTTTTCCACCAGTTCTTCCGCACCGACGATGTCTGCTCCGGCTTCCTTGGCTTCGTCAGCCTTGGCATCGCGGGCAAAAACCGCAACGCGAACATCGCGGCCGGTACCGGCCGGCAGAGCCACAACACCGCGGACCATCTGGTCGGCGTGGCGTGGATCAACGCCCAGGTTCATGGCCAGTTCAATGGTTTCATCGAACTTCGCGACAGCGCGTTCCTTGACCATTTTTACCGCTTCGGCGGCGCTGTAGAGCTTGTCGCGATCGATACCATCGACAGCCTTGGAATATCTTTTTCCCTTGTTTGCCATGATACTTACCCTACCACTTCCAGGCCCATCGAACGGGCTGAACCTGCGATGATCTTTTCTGCTGCGTCGAGGTCGCGTGCATTGAGATCAACCATTTTCTTTTCTGCAATTTCACGCAACTGGGCGCGCGTCACCTTGCCGATGAAGCTGCCCCTGCCGGTTTCCGCGTGACCGGACTTGATCTTTGCAGCCTTCTTCAGAAAGAACGACGCAGGTGGCGTCTTCATTTCGAAGCTGAAAGACTTGTCCTGGAAAGCAGTGATCACGACCGGGATCGGTGAGCCTGGTTCAGCCTGCTGGGTAGCAGCATTGAACGCCTTGCAGAATTCCATGATATTCAGACCGCGCTGACCAAGAGCGGGGCCTACCGGCGGGGACGGATTTGCCTGCCCAGCCGGAATTTGCAGCTTGATATAGCCGAGAACTTTCTTCGCCATTTTACATTCCCTCGCCTTTCACACCGCGTGCGGCGGCAAAAGGCATTAGAGGTTAGTGGTCCGGATTTCAGGTTGCGACACCTGTCAGCCTCCCACCGTTACACGGTGCAAATATCGAAACCTTTACAGTTTCTCCACCTGACCGAATTCCAGCTCGACCGGAGTTGCCCGGCCAAAAATCGAAACCGCCACCTTGAGCCTGGCGCGTTCCTCATCAACGTCTTCGACAAGACCGTTGAAGGACGCAAACGGGCCTTCGGCAACACGTACCTGTTCGCCAACCTCAAACATGATGGTCGGCCGTGGGCGCTCAACACCTTCCTGAACCTGGCTCAGGATGCGGGTCGCCTCGTCCTCGGTGATCGGCATGGGCTTGTTGTCGTGCCCCAGAAAGCCGGTCACTTTCGGTGTGTTCTTGATGAGGTGATAAGCCTCATCCGTCATATCCATCTTCACCAGCACGTAACCGGGGAAGAAACGGCGCTCGGACTGAACCTTGCGGCCACGGCGCATTTCGACGACCTCTTCCGTCGGCACCAGAACTTCATCGAACAAGTCACCGAGGCCCTTGATGGCCGCCTGCTCCTTGATCGAGTCCGCCACCTTCTTCTCGAAATTCGAGTAGGCGTGGACGATGTACCACCGCTTAGTCATATTGCGCTCCCGCCGATCAGCCTGCTCAGGATCTGAAGAGGATCAGATCGACAACCCATTTCAAAATCGCATCTACGCCCAGGAAAAACAGAGCGGCAGCAGCCGAAAGTATCAGCACCATGATTGTGGTGATGATGGTTTCACGCCGGGTGGGCCAGGTAACCTTCGCGGTTTCCTGACGGACCTGCTGAAAAAACTCAAACGGATTGGTCTTTGCCATATTCCTGTTTCACTCTTTCCGCCAGCCTGATGGCCTGGCAGTCTTCTGGTTTCCCGGGTGGCAGGGGCGGAGGGTCTCGAACCCCCGACCTGCGGTTTTGGAGACCGCCGCTCTACCAACTGAGCTACACCCCTAAACCGGGTGCGCGGAACCGGATATGGTTCCACGCCTGTTATTGTTCAAGCAAATCCGGCCTTCAGACTTACTCTATGATGCCGGCAACGACGCCTGCACCGACGGTACGACCACCTTCACGGATGGCGAAGCGCAGCTTCTCTTCCATCGCGATCGGCGTGATCAGTTCAACTTCAAACGACACATTGTCGCCAGGCATAACCATTTCGGTCCCTTCAGGAAGCGTAACAACACCCGTCACATCCGTCGTACGGAAGTAAAACTGCGGACGGTAATTGCCGAAGAACGGGGTATGACGACCGCCTTCTTCCTTGGTCAGAATGTAGGCTTCTGCCTTGAACTTCTTATGCGGCGTGATCGAACCGGGCTTGCACAGTACCTGACCGCGCTCGACACCTTCACGGTCAACACCACGCAGCAGCGCACCGATGTTGTCGCCGGCCTGGCCCTGATCGAGCAGCTTGCGGAACATCTCAACGCCCGTGCACGTCGTCTTGGTGGTGTCACGGATACCGACAATCTCGATTTCCTCACCAACCTTCA
>NZ_LT703009.1 GCF_900149695.1 Anderseniella sp. Alg231-50
TTCAACAGACCTATAAACATTCTGTGCCGCGTTTCTTTGTTCCTGAGCATGGCACTATGTTTACTCTTGCGCTTGTTCGTTTTCCGCCTACTGCGACTAAAGAGATTCAGTACCTTAACGCTAAAGGTGCTTTGACTTATACCGATATTGCTGGCGACCCTGTTTTGTATGGCAACTTGCCGCCGCGTGAAATTTCTATGAAGGATGTTTTCCGTTCTGGTGATTCGTCTAAGAAGTTTAAGATTGCTGAGGGTCAGTGGTATCGTTATGCGCCTTCGTATGTTTCTCCTGCTTATCACCTTCTTGAAGGCTTCCCATTCATTCAGGAACCGCCTTCTGGTGATTTGCAAGAACGCGTACTTATTCGCCACCATGATTATGACCAGTGTTTCCAGTCCGTTCAGTTGTTGCAGTGGAATAGTCAGGTTAAATTTAATGTGACCGTTTATCGCAATCTGCCGACCACTCGCGATTCAATCATGACTTCGTGATAAAAGATTGAGTGTGAGGTTATAACGCCGAAGCGGTAAAAATTTTAATTTTTGCCGCTGAGGGGTTGACCAAGCGAAGCGCGGTAGGTTTTCTGCTTAGGAGTTTAATCATGTTTCAGACTTTTATTTCTCGCCATAATTCAAACTTTTTTTCTGATAAGCTGGTTCTCACTTCTGTTACTCCAGCTTCTTCGGCACCTGTTTTACAGACACCTAAAGCTACATCGTCAACGTTATATTTTGATAGTTTGACGGTTAATGCTGGTAATGGTGGTTTTCTTCATTGCATTCAGATGGATACATCTGTCAACGCCGCTAATCAGGTTGTTTCTGTTGGTGCTGATATTGCTTTTGATGCCGACCCTAAATTTTTTGCCTGTTTGGTTCGCTTTGAGTCTTCTTCGGTTCCGACTACCCTCCCGACTGCCTATGATGTTTATCCTTTGGATGGTCGCCATGATGGTGGTTATTATACCGTCAAGGACTGTGTGACTATTGACGTCCTTCCCCGTACGCCGGGCAATAATGTTTATGTTGGTTTCATGGTTTGGTCTAACTTTACCGCTACTAAATGCCGCGGATTGGTTTCGCTGAATCAGGTTATTAAAGAGATTATTTGTCTCCAGCCACTTAAGTGAGGTGATTTATGTTTGGTGCTATTGCTGGCGGTATTGCTTCTGCTCTTGCTGGTGGCGCCATGTCTAAATTGTTTGGAGGCGGTCAAAAAGCCGCCTCCGGTGGCATTCAAGGTGATGTGCTTGCTACCGATAACAATACTGTAGGCATGGGTGATGCTGGTATTAAATCTGCCATTCAAGGCTCTAATGTTCCTAACCCTGATGAGGCCGTCCCTAGTTTTGTTTCTGGTGCTATGGCTAAAGCTGGTAAAGGACTTCTTGAAGGTACGTTGCAGGCTGGCACTTCTGCCGTTTCTGATAAGTTGCTTGATTTGGTTGGACTTGGTGGCAAGTCTGCCGCTGATAAAGGAAAGGATACTCGTGATTATCTTGCTGCTGCATTTCCTGAGCTTAATGCTTGGGAGCGTGCTGGTGCTGATGCTTCCTCTGCTGGTATGGTTGACGCCGGATTTGAGAATCAAAAAGAGCTTACTAAAATGCAACTGGACAATCAGAAAGAGATTGCCGAGATGCAAAATGAGACTCAAAAAGAGATTGCTGGCATTCAGTCGGCGACTTCACGCCAGAATACGAAAGACCAGGTATATGCACAAAATGAGATGCTTGCTTATCAACAGAAGGAGTCTACTGCTCGCGTTGCGTCTATTATGGAAAACACCAATCTTTCCAAGCAACAGCAGGTTTCCGAGATTATGCGCCAAATGCTTACTCAAGCTCAAACGGCTGGTCAGTATTTTACCAATGACCAAATCAAAGAAATGACTCGCAAGGTTAGTGCTGAGGTTGACTTAGTTCATCAGCAAACGCAGAATCAGCGGTATGGCTCTTCTCATATTGGCGCTACTGCAAAGGATATTTCTAATGTCGTCACTGATGCTGCTTCTGGTGTGGTTGATATTTTTCATGGTATTGATAAAGCTGTTGCCGATACTTGGAACAATTTCTGGAAAGACGGTAAAGCTGATGGTATTGGCTCTAATTTGTCTAGGAAATAACCGTCAGGATTGACACCCTCCCAATTGTATGTTTTCATGCCTCCAAATCTTGGAGGCTTTTTTATGGTTCGTTCTTATTACCCTTCTGAATGTCACGCTGATTATTTTGACTTTGAGCGTATCGAGGCTCTTAAACCTGCTATTGAGGCTTGTGGCATTTCTACTCTTTCTCAATCCCCAATGCTTGGCTTCCATAAGCAGATGGATAACCGCATCAAGCTCTTGGAAGAGATTCTGTCTTTTCGTATGCAGGGCGTTGAGTTCGATAATGGTGATATGTATGTTGACGGCCATAAGGCTGCTTCTGACGTTCGTGATGAGTTTGTATCTGTTACTGAGAAGTTAATGGATGAATTGGCACAATGCTACAATGTGCTCCCCCAACTTGATATTAATAACACTATAGACCACCGCCCCGAAGGGGACGAAAAATGGTTTTTAGAGAACGAGAAGACGGTTACGCAGTTTTGCCGCAAGCTGGCTGCTGAACGCCCTCTTAAGGATATTCGCGATGAGTATAATTACCCCAAAAAGAAAGGTATTAAGGATGAGTGTTCAAGATTGCTGGAGGCCTCCACTATGAAATCGCGTAGAGGCTTTGCTATTCAGCGTTTGATGAATGCAATGCGACAGGCTCATGCTGATGGTTGGTTTATCGTTTTTGACACTCTCACGTTGGCTGACGACCGATTAGAGGCGTTTTATGATAATCCCAATGCTTTGCGTGACTATTTTCGTGATATTGGTCGTATGGTTCTTGCTGCCGAGGGTCGCAAGGCTAATGATTCACACGCCGACTGCTATCAGTATTTTTGTGTGCCTGAGTATGGTACAGCTAATGGCCGTCTTCATTTCCATGCGGTGCACTTTATGCGGACACTTCCTACAGGTAGCGTTGACCCTAATTTTGGTCGTCGGGTACGCAATCGCCGCCAGTTAAATAGCTTGCAAAATACGTGGCCTTATGGTTACAGTATGCCCATCGCAGTTCGCTACACGCAGGACGCTTTTTCACGTTCTGGTTGGTTGTGGCCTGTTGATGCTAAAGGTGAGCCGCTTAAAGCTACCAGTTATATGGCTGTTGGTTTCTATGTGGCTAAATACGTTAACAAAAAGTCAGATATGGACCTTGCTGCTAAAGGTCTAGGAGCTAAAGAATGGAACAACTCACTAAAAACCAAGCTGTCGCTACTTCCCAAGAAGCTGTTCAGAATCAGAATGAGCCGCAACTTCGGGATGAAAATGCTCACAATGACAAATCTGTCCACGGAGTGCTTAATCCAACTTACCAAGCTGGGTTACGACGCGACGCCGTTCAACCAGATATTGAAGCAGAACGCAAAAAGAGAGATGAGATTGAGGCTGGGAAAAGTTACTGTAGCCGACGTTTTGGCGGCGCAACCTGTGACGACAAATCTGCTCAAATTTATGCGCGCTTCGATAAAAATGATTGGCGTATCCAACCTGCAGAGTTTTATCGCTTCCATGACGCAGAAGTTAACACTTTCGGATATTTCTGATGAGTCGAAAAATTATCTTGATAAAGCAGGAATTACTACTGCTTGTTTACGAATTAAATCGAAGTGGACTGCTGGCGGAAAATGAGAAAATTCGACCTATCCTTGCGCAGCTCGAGAAGCTCTTACTTTGCGACCTTTCGCCATCAACTAACGATTCTGTCAAAAACTGACGCGTTGGATGAGGAGAAGTGGCTTAATATGCTTGGCACGTTCGTCAAGGACTGGTTTAGATATGAGTCACATTTTGTTCATGGTAGAGATTCTCTTGTTGACATTTTAAAAGAGCGTGGATTACTATCTGAGTCCGATGCTGTTCAACCACTAATAGGTAAGAAATCATGAGTCAAGTTACTGAACAATCCGTACGTTTCCAGACCGCTTTGGCCTCTATTAAGCTCATTCAGGCTTCTGCCGTTTTGGATTTAACCGAAGATGATTTCGATTTTCTGACGAGTAACAAAGTTTGGATTGCTACTGACCGCTCTCGTGCTCGTCGCTGCGTTGAGGCTTGCGTTTATGGTACGCTGGACTTTGTAGGATACCCTCGCTTTCCTGCTCCTGTTGAGTTTATTGCTGCCGTCATTGCTTATTATGTTCATCCCGTCAACATTCAAACGGCCTGTCTCATCATGGAAGGCGCTGAATTTACGGAAAACATTATTAATGGCGTCGAGCGTCCGGTTAAAGCCGCTGAATTGTTCGCGTTTACCTTGCGTGTACGCGCAGGAAACACTGACGTTCTTACTGACGCAGAAGAAAACGTGCGTCAAAAATTACGTGCAGAAGGAGTGATGTAATGTCTAAAGGTAAAAAACGTTCTGGCGCTCGCCCTGGTCGTCCGCAGCCGTTGCGAGGTACTAAAGGCAAGCGTAAAGGCGCTCGTCTTTGGTATGTAGGTGGTCAACAATTTTAATTGCAGGGGCTTCGGCCCCTTACTTGAGGATAAATTATGTCTAATATTCAAACTGGCGCCGAGCGTATGCCGCATGACCTTTCCCATCTTGGCTTCCTTGCTGGTCAGATTGGTCGTCTTATTACCATTTCAACTACTCCGGTTATCGCTGGCGACTCCTTCGAGATGGACGCCGTTGGCGCTCTCCGTCTTTCTCCATTGCGTCGTGGCCTTGCTATTGACTCTACTGTAGACATTTTTACTTTTTATGTCCCTCATCGTCACGTTTATGGTGAACAGTGGATTAAGTTCATGAAGGATGGTGTTAATGCCACTCCTCTCCCGACTGTTAACACTACTGGTTATATTGACCATGCCGCTTTTCTTGGCACGATTAACCCTGATACCAATAAAATCCCTAAGCATTTGTTTCAGGGTTATTTGAATATCTATAACAACTATTTTAAAGCGCCGTGGATGCCTGACCGTACCGAGGCTAACCCTAATGAGCTTAATCAAGATGATGCTCGTTATGGTTTCCGTTGCTGCCATCTCAAAAACATTTGGACTGCTCCGCTTCCTCCTGAGACTGAGCTTTCTCGCCAAATGACGACTTCTACCACATCTATTGACATTATGGGTCTGCAAGCTGCTTATGCTAATTTGCATACTGACCAAGAACGTGATTACTTCATGCAGCGTTACCATGATGTTATTTCTTCATTTGGAGGTAAAACCTCTTATGACGCTGACAACCGTCCTTTACTTGTCATGCGCTCTAATCTCTGGGCATCTGGCTATGATGTTGATGGAACTGACCAAACGTCGTTAGGCCAGTTTTCTGGTCGTGTTCAACAGACCTATAAACATTCTGTGCCGCGTTTCTTTGTTCCTGAGCATGGCACTATGTTTACTCTTGCGCTTGTTCGTTTTCCGCCTACTGCGACTAAAGAGATTCAGTACCTTAACGCTAAAGGTGCTTTGACTTATACCGATATTGCTGGCGACCCTGTTTTGTATGGCAACTTGCCGCCGCGTGAAATTTCTATGAAGGATGTTTTCCGTTCTGGTGATTCGTCTAAGAAGTTTAAGATTGCTGAGGGTCAGTGGTATCGTTATGCGCCTTCGTATGTTTCTCCTGCTTATCACCTTCTTGAAGGCTTCCCATTCATTCAGGAACCGCCTTCTGGTGATTTGCAAGAACGCGTACTTATTCGCCACCATGATTATGACCAGTGTTTCCAGTCCGTTCAGTTGTTGCAGTGGAATAGTCAGGTTAAATTTAATGTGACCGTTTATCGCAATCTGCCGACCACTCGCGATTCAATCATGACTTCGTGATAAAAGATTGAGTGTGAGGTTATAACGCCGAAGCGGTAAAAATTTTAATTTTTGCCGCTGAGGGGTTGACCAAGCGAAGCGCGGTAGGTTTTCTGCTTAGGAGTTTAATCATGTTTCAGACTTTTATTTCTCGCCATAATTCAAACTTTTTTTCTGATAAGCTGGTTCTCACTTCTGTTACTCCAGCTTCTTCGGCACCTGTTTTACAGACACCTAAAGCTACATCGTCAACGTTATATTTTGATAGTTTGACGGTTAATGCTGGTAATGGTGGTTTTCTTCATTGCATTCAGATGGATACATCTGTCAACGCCGCTAATCAGGTTGTTTCTGTTGGTGCTGATATTGCTTTTGATGCCGACCCTAAATTTTTTGCCTGTTTGGTTCGCTTTGAGTCTTCTTCGGTTCCGACTACCCTCCCGACTGCCTATGATGTTTATCCTTTGGATGGTCGCCATGATGGTGGTTATTATACCGTCAAGGACTGTGTGACTATTGACGTCCTTCCCCGTACGCCGGGCAATAATGTTTATGTTGGTTTCATGGTTTGGTCTAACTTTACCGCTACTAAATGCCGCGGATTGGTTTCGCTGAATCAGGTTATTAAAGAGATTATTTGTCTCCAGCCACTTAAGTGAGGTGATTTATGTTTGGTGCTATTGCTGGCGGTATTGCTTCTGCTCTTGCTGGTGGCGCCATGTCTAAATTGTTTGGAGGCGGTCAAAAAGCCGCCTCCGGTGGCATTCAAGGTGATGTGCTTGCTACCGATAACAATACTGTAGGCATGGGTGATGCTGGTATTAAATCTGC
>NZ_LT703010.1 GCF_900149695.1 Anderseniella sp. Alg231-50
GTATAAGAGACAGGATACTGCTCGGCGGTGACAAAGCCGGTGTCTGGATCGACTGACAGGGCAAAGGCTGCCTGTCCGTCGAATGTTCCTCCTGAAACCTGTCCGACGATGACCGATCCGTCGCCATTGATGTCGACGAGATTGATTGCTGATCCGTCGGTGAGGGTCAGGCCTGAGGTGGTATTGGTGAACGCCAGGGCATATTGCGTGTTATCTGTTGTTGCAGGGCCATCGGCGCCGAACAGGGCGGTGATATCGACCAGTGCTTCAGTGGTGGAAGCAGCAGCAATTGCATCGCCATTGGTGTTTACAACATGAGGATCGTCGCCTTTGGTGATGGCGCCGGTGTTGATCACCGAGGTCACCCCGGTTGACGGCGACCCGGCATCCTGATCGCCTTCGTCAAGTGCTGCGGTTACATCGGTGTCTGCGGTTGCGGTGACGGACGGTCCGTCATCATCGAATGTGATCTGTGCGCCGACGGGCACAGCATCGGAGATTGCGGTGTCGCCATCGCCATCTGTTACAGTGACGGTTACGGCGAGATCGCTGCCTGACAGGTCAAGCGCTTCATCATAGCTTTGTCCGGTATTGGATCCGTCATGCTGTGTTGGATGGTCGAGAGACAGATACTGCTCGACGGTGACAAAGCCGGTGTCTGGATCGACTGACAGGGCAAAGGCTGCCTGTCCGTCGAATGTTCCTCCTGAAACCTGTCCGACGATGACCGATCCGTCGCCATTGATGTCGACGAGATTGATTGCTGATCCGTCGGTGAGGGTCAGGCCTGAGGTGGTATTGGTGAACGCCAGGGCATATTGCGTGTTATCTGTTGTTGCAGGGCCATCGGCGCCGAACAGGGCGGTGATATCGACCAGTGCTTCAGTGGTGGAAGCAGCAGCAATTGCATCGCCATTGGTGTTTACAACATGAGGATCGTCGCCTTTGGTGATGGCGCCGGTGTTGATCACCGAGGTCACCCCGGTTGACGGCGACCCGGCATCCTGATCGCCTTCGTCAAGTGCTGCGGTTACATCGGTGTCTGCGGTTGCGGTGACGGACGGTCCGTCATCATCGAATGTGATCTGTGCGCCGACGGGCACAGCATCGGAGATTGCGGTGTCGCCATCGCCATCTGTTACAGTGACGGTTACGGCGAGATCGCTGCCTGACAGGTCAAGCGCTTCATCATAGCTTTGTCCGGTATTGGATCCGTCATGCTGTGTTGGATGGTCGAGAGACAGATACTGCTCGACGGTGACAAAGCCGGTGTCTGGATCGACTGACAGGGCAAAGGCTGCCTGTCCGTCGAATGTTCCTCCTGAAACCTGTCCGACGATGACCGATCCGTCGCCATTGATGTCGACGAGATTGATTGCTGATCCGTCGGTGAGGGTCAGGCCTGAGGTGGTATTGGTGAACGCCAGGGCATATTGCGTGTTATCTGTTGTTGCAGGGCCATCGGCGCCGAACAGGGCGGTGATATCGACCAGTGCTTCAGTGGTGGAAGCAGCAGCAATTGCATCGCCATTGGTGTTTACAACATGAGGATCGTCGCCTTTGGTGATGGCGCCGGTGTTGATCACCGAGGTCACCCCGGTTGACGGCGACCCGGCATCCTGATCGCCTTCGTCAAGTGCTGCGGTTACATCGGTGTCTGCGGTTGCGGTGACGGACGGTCCGTCATCATCGAATGTGATCTGTGCGCCGACGGGCACAGCATCGGAGATTGCGGTGTCGCCATCGCCATCTGTTACAGTGACGGTTACGGCGAGATCGCTGCCTGACAGGTCAAGCGCTTCATCATAGCTTTGTCCGGTATTGGATCCGTCATGCTGTGTTGGATGGTCGAGAGACAGATACTGCTCGACGGTGACAAAGCCGGTGTCTGGATCGACTGACAGGGCAAAGGCTGCCTGTCCGTCGAATGTTCCTCCTGAAACCTGTCCGACGATGACCGATCCGTCGCCATTGATGTCGACGAGATTGATTGCTGATCCGTCGGTGAGGGTCAGGCCTGAGGTGGTATTGGTGAACGCCAGGGCATATTGCGTGTTATCTGTTGTTGCAGGGCCATCGGCGCCGAACAGGGCGGTGATATCGACCAGTGCTTCAGTGGTGGAAGCTGACGCAATTGCATCGCCATTTGGGTTTACCAACTGAGGATCGTCCCCTTTGGTGATGGCGCCG